>NZ_CP077427.1 GCF_019048845.1 Vibrio mimicus | reverse complement strand
TTATTTCCCATGCTAGGAAATATATCATAATAATAAGCGCCCACATTTAAATGTAAACCCTTATCTCCCACGCGAATAAATGCAACTCGCTTATAGGTGGTATAGGTTCTTTCACACCCAACGCAGTTTACACTGCTAAGCTTTAAGCCTTGTACAGCAAGGCTTTAAAGCGTTAACGGTATAAATTAAAAGCGTTAACGTTTACTGCGATATGCCTTTACTGAGGTTGGGTTTATGACGTAAACGGAAGGCATCATTTTCTGTAGAGATGCATGCTCTACAAATCTCTATTTTTGGCAGTTTGGAGACGGAATTTCGTTCAGACGCTTACGCAGCTTTTCCGATGTAAATCCCCCCCCGAAAGTGTCACAAACTTTCAAATCGTTTTTAGGGTAGTTCTGCCTATCTAGAGTGTTAAAAAACGCTCCTAGCGCTTCTGAGGGCGTCAGAGGGGCGTTTTTAGTGGCTAAGTTGGCTATTTAACATATGACCGATAATCCGCCCCTAATTTTCAGACCTTTTTGGTAAACAAAATATCACTGTGAGTATGAAAAAAAGTAGAGACACCCATTGAATTTCAAAGTTAGGTAATTGGAGATGTTTAATAAAAAAATCTTCGAAAAAAGGTATTTTGGACGGAACATCTGCTGTTTTTGTTCCTATCTGAAAAATTGCCCAAAATTGCCCACCTAAAGCCAAAAATAATGCGAACTTACATAGCAGAGTAATCCCTTTTGATGGAACGCGGTTTATTCGCCATAGAAGATAAATGAGTGAAAGAGACGCGACGGCATAACATGTAGTTGTTATCATTTTTTTGCTTCATCATATAGTGAGTATGCTGTAATGCTGTCACTTGCTGCTCCAGCTCCTAGCGATAGTCGACTTGATGCCTGATAGCCCCTTAGATAGTCTTCTGCACTGTATCTAAATAGCTTAAATTGTTTGGCCTTGGGCGTATTTGTCCATGGCATCGGCTTTAAGTTAGGTTTAGAGGCAATTTGATAAGCCTCGGCTGCGTTTTTAACAGTGGTCGTTTTTGCTAAAGCTCCATAAGCTGACATTGCCAGATCTAAGCTATAGTAAGCGATGTCGCCATGAGATTTGGAATAACCTAAATATTCTGCGGCATGTTGATAACCTTCTCGAACTAGCCCCGTGGCATTTTCATCGCCATCCCAAAAGTATTTACCATTTTCATACATGTTATTCATGCCATGCGCTGCCATGGGGGCGCCAATTAAGCATAAGGTTGCTGCGGAGAGGTAGCATATTCCTGCCCCTGCCGTGACTTGCATAACCCCAGCCACAAGGCCGATCCCTTTTTTCATGATCAAGCTCCCCTGATCTATCAGGTTTTGTCTTTCCTTTCGGAGCTCTTTGAATACGGTTTCTTTGTCTTTCTTACCGCTTTTAAAATCGTTGACAAGGCATTGTTCAAATCGATCAACCTCTCGAACAAATTGCATCTTTAGGCCGCCATTTGAGATGTAGCGATGTGATAGCGTCACGGCTTGCATGGTGAGGCCTTTTCCGGCTTTTTCTACCTCTCGAATATCCCATGCATCGGGTGTGTTTTTGTTTCTCATCCGGCCATTCTTTCCCACGTCTCATAGCCTTCTGTGCCGGCTATTTTGTGTTTCCAAATAATGTCTCTATAAGAAAGATGAAGCACTTCAGACATGTCTTCATCGCCTGAGTTAAGTACGTTAGGTTGATCAAATGACAGGGTGGTAATTAAGGCATCAACCAACTCAATGGAGTAGAAATTTTCGTTATAGCCTTGTTCATTGGTACGGAAGAAATGAATGGTGCACTGCAAATGTTCTTGTTTAGAAAAAGCATTGCCAAGTAGTGGGGAAGACTTGTCTATGGGTTTGGTGATCACGACTTCGGCAGGGCCTCCGTGCTTGGTTAGGGTGTAATTGCAAGCCAGAACAGTGATTTCATCATTGTGAGATTCTTGAGCTTTATTGCCTATAGAGTCTTTGGTATTACACCCAAGAGAGATGCAGCCTTGTGTTTTGCCAATGATTGAGAGGTATGCCGTATGAGCCATGTTGTTGCGCCGTTGTTTATGAAATAAATCACATCATATTGCTAACGGATTGAAAAGGTAAAAGGAAAGCATAAATTTGGTAATAAAGTCATAGTCGAGAGTTTATTGGGTTTAAATCCCCTAATGTGTATCCAGGTAAGCGGACTAAAGCCCGCTGAAAAAAACTTAAAAGTTGCGTAGTACCCATTCTGAAAGATATTTGGAAATCGTTCCTCTATCTATCCCTGTTATTTTGTGAATTCCTGTAACCGATGGTGCATTCCTATACATAGGAATTTCATTAGTTTCTTTTAGTTTATCCAGCTCTTCAAACAATCTACTTTTGGCTTTTTGTGCTCTCATTTCATTGCTAGATATTTTGTGTTGTCTCTTTACTTGAGTTGCATGTATCTGTTCCTCGTCATTGCTAGATGTTTGATATGTGTTTTTGGAATCAATCAACGATTCTATTAAGTCGCTTAGACGAATGATTTCATTTGTTAGAGTGGATATTTTTTGTTCTAACGAATCCTTTTTATCGAGTGATGCTTTATTGGGTATAAGAGCCCAAACATTTTCTTCTTCAACGAATCGCTTTCCCTCTATTTGAGAGTAAGGTAGCTTTCCGTTGCTCATCATTCTATATATGGTCTTTTCACTTTTGCCTGTCATTTGACAGACTTCTAGTATGGATAGCACGATACGTCCCCTTGAATTTTACTTTTGACTGTCAGTGACTGTCGTTATTTTGTTTTTTTGACTGTCAGTGACAGACTGTGTGTGATTATAGAACTATATAGTTATGTATTTATATGGTTTTCTAGTTATAGACTCACACAGTTGGAGCCAACCAAGAAAAAGGAAAGGATCGTTGCGATCTTTTGAATTAGACAGTAGTCTAATGTCCAGATGTGAAAAAACCCGTCCTGCAAGACGGGTTTTTCGGAATACTTACTGGTTTGACGGCCTGTGTAAGTCCTTTCATGATAGCTCATATCGTTTAAGCACTTCAAGTATTCCTGCACCCTGTTTGGATCAAGATGTTTTGGACAGGACGACGCGCATTAGCCACCGACCAAGGGAAGTCCGATAGGTGGCAGGTAAAGGCACTAATCAGAACTAAGCTAAAGCTCGATAACACCGCCCCTTGTAGCTGCTAGAGGGGATAAGCGGAAAAGGGATAACTGATTAGTGTTGTGTGACTCGGATGGGGGGCGAAAGCCTTTACACACAGCGCAGGGCAGCCCGAAAGGGTAAGAGAAAAAACTCCACGGAAAGCGACCATAAACAATACTCAAATCACTCTAAATCGAGTCGAAATGGGTAGGGGTCGGCGCAGCCGAAAGGGCGTTAGCCCTTAGCTTTTCTAAGATCAAAACAAAACCATTTTATTGAGCGCGGAGCGCATGCTTGCCGTCCCTATTGTCCCATTAGTCTCTTCCCCTGACGTCATTCTCAATCATCAGGCTAAAGCGATATTTCTCTGTGATGCTGGTTCAAGGAAGTGTCGCCTTAGATACATTCTATCGGTTTGTAGCCCGGAAATAAGCTCAGTGGTTAGCCTCGGGCATACAGTTCACAACAGATCACAATATTGAAACTGAGTCATATCTCTAACAAATCATTTACGCCTAATTCATTGACACTGGTCGGTTAATTAATGTACGACTGCTCTATTCGTAATTAATCAACCTCAATAGGTACCTAAATTATGACTGAATATAACCGATTCAATTTAGGGTTGGGACGGCGCCTTTTCGCCACCTCGGTACTATTCACCGCGTTGGTTGCCATGCCTTCCCTTATTAGTGCACAGTCGCTCGGATTCATGGATTCTATCCAGACCGCCGGTGATGGCGGCACCATCGAGCAGATTGCTAATACGATGGTTTTTCCTGCATTCAAGGGTGAACTCAAGCCTTCGGACAGTCTGGCCGTAACGGCCATCGGGAACGCTGAATCTGTCAGGTCAGTCAAAGTGTTGGTTGCCCGCGATGCCTCGGCTGCCCGACTCTTCACGCTAAGGGCTGGCGAGGCCACCATTTCGGCTAGTGTATCGGAGTCTTCACTGTCTGTTACCTTCGGTAGTGGTACCCCGCCGTTGACTACCGAAAGTACAGAGTCTAAGTTGCTGTGGCGACCGATTCCACAGGACGTCAAATATCTGCTGTTCACGACCTATATCGTACCTTGGATCACCCCGCAATCGGAATGGTCTGACAGAGTGATCGTCACGGTGAATGAAGCCGCTGTGCATGATTCAAGTATCATCGCTGGCCGGGAAATTGCAGATCCGATTCGTTCGGGTCTGTCTAATGAAGGGCTGGACGAACTAATTCAAAGTTCGATCAGTGTTACCTCCAGCACGCTCGATAATCGTGGCATGGCGTTCTTCGAACAACGTTCCGTGCCGTTTTCCGACGATTTCAGCTCGCATTATCGAAGTAAGCGTTGTGTCGAGGATTTTATCCAGGGGATTACATCGCTGTCCGCATGGTGGTGGGAGAGGCTGTTTGGTGCGCCGAGCATTTGCTCGAGCCGGCAGCCCGGATTGCTGCCGGCTCCGCAGATCGATCTCGTTCCTGTTCGGAGTCAGCCCGTCAACGTTGATCTGAGCGTGTACGAAGCCGATGAGATTCAAGGGGGAGATGTACCTGACTTCGAGGTTGCGATGGGGGTGCAGTTCTGCAACGATCGTCCGCCCACACGCCGCACAGGCAACCCCGAGGACTGCACGCTGGCCGACCGTGATGCGATTCGTTTGATCGGCAATTTGTCACCGCGCTCTGTGCGTGAGTTGATCCAGAACATCAACGATTACTACGCCGACAGCGAGGCTGGCGCCGCCGCGCCGCTACGTCTGACGAGCGGTAATGCGCAGCTCGATGCATGGATGCTTGCCGATCCGGAGCGCGCAGCCAATGCGCTGAGTAGTGCTGCTAGCATAGCTCAGGCCTCGGACACCCGCTCAAAGCCGGACGAGCCGAACAACTTGCGGCAACGTAAGAAGAAAGTCGTCAAGGCCAGCTGTGCTGAAAACAACGCCATGCGAGAAGCCAGCGAGCAAGGTTGGGAGTGTGTGACTAAGGCCAAACGCAAGCTCAAGCGGCAGGACGATGCGATCGCGGTACCACCGCAGTTGCAGACGGGCGGACGCTATTACCTAGCCGGAAGAAGCGAGTTTGATGTGTTGGTGCGGACATTTTTGCGGCCAAGTCCGGAGTTACCGGCTGGCATCCGATCCAACGAGTTTGCCGGGCTAACTGCGGCGATCGCACACGACGGAGCGTCAACCGGTGACAATCTTGGCATCGTGTACCTGAATAATCCTGTAAACCGCGGCCGGCAGCGTTTTCCATTCGGACTCAACCATATCTGGGCTCCCGGCGGAGGCGGTGGCGATCAAGGCCACCGTGAGGATTGGCGTGCGCTCTCGGTCAATTCGGCCTCTGACCTTACTCGCGTTATAATGGCCGCTCTGACCGACGTCCATGCGCAGTACACGCAGACCCGCACTGCTGATGGAAAGGTTGTTCGCACCTATAGACGCTTCAGTTTTATGGACGCTGGACGTCAGACAGTGTACCAGAACGTCCGTATCGTGCTACGGCAAAACGGTATGGTCGTCACGGCATTCCCGCTCAAGAATGCTAAACAGGAGGTTGTGCAGCTCAACATGTAAGCGTAAGTATCGCCGACATCCTATGACTAACGTGGTGAGGACTTTGCTGAGTCGGCCTGCGGGCGGGCTGTAGAGAAACTGCCAGTAACAGAACTGCATGAAGGGTATGTCTCCAAGCCAGAATTGTGTGTGAGGCCAAACAAGATTACGTAAATGATCTTGATCGGCTCTTCGATTCCTGCGTAATCGGCTCAGCAGAAAACAAAGAACCCACCTTTATGGTGGGTTCTTTGCTAGGATAATTTCGGTTTGGCTACCTAATAATTCTGTTACCAAAGACTTTTACCTTGGACGCTGAAACTTTGTCGGCGCTACGTTTGGCGGAAGATCGTTTTCAGAGGCATATCGATGCCGGTGGGAGTGATTTTCTCATCAAGGGTGGCTTTCCAGATAAGCCGGTAGCGCACTAATTTGGCGAGCTCATTTAAAATGCTCCCAATCTGCTCCCAATCTGCTCCCAAATTGCTACCTTTTTGCTACCCACACGATAGAGATAGCCTACCCAATAGGCACGCTGTCGAAAGTATACTTTCGCGTGCCAAGGGTGAGCCCTTTGAACCCCTAATCTGGCGCGCTTCGCTTGCCCCATCACTCGAGCAGGAAAAAAGATTTTCCCTGCTCAAGTGATGCTCATAATTTGATATCGAAATTACCTCAGCCCCTTAGGTTGTAAGGCCGGAGTACGTATACTGGGATTAAATCAATATCGGCTCTCTAAAAGCCGCTACTTTTTGGTTTTGTGCAAACTTATGCTATTCATATGAGCACAGCAACCAACGTTATTTCGTAAATGCAGATTGGAATTCATATGATTGATACTGAAAAGAAAAAAACCCAGAGCATAGATGCACTAGGGTTTGTATATCTAAAACCAACCTAAAAGGAGGTTAGTATGATTGTAGTGGCATAGTGAATTTGGCCACCTGATTAGAGCTGTTATGATTGCAACCATAGCAGCATTAGGTGACGAAATGGCAAAGAAAAAAGGTCCGAATTTTAGCCCTGAGTTCCGGTTGGAAACGGCTCAGTTAGTGCTTGACCAAGGCTACTCCCAAAAAGAGGCTGCTCAGGCAATGGGCGTGGGGTATTCCACGATTGGCAAGTGGGTAAATCAACTTCGCGAAGAACGGTCTGGCAAGTCCCCCAAGGCTATGCCCATGACTCCTGAGCAGATTGAAATCCGTGAACTGAAGAAGCGCATAGAACGGCTTGAATTAGAAAAGGAAGTTCTAAAAAAGGCTACCGCTCTGTTGATGTCGGACTCCATGAACACTTCTCGCTGATTGAGAAACTCAACAAGAGCCACCGGGCAAGATACCCGGTCGCCTGGCTGTGCGAGGTGTTTGGCGTCCAGCGCAGCAGCTACAGGTATTGGTTAAGCCGGGAGTCGCAGATATGCCCAGAGACGGTGTGTTTGCACAGTGCAATCCGACAAATCCACCGAGAGAGCAATGGCTCTGCCGGGGCCAGAACCATTGCCGACATCGCGACCGCTCGGGGTTTTGCATTAAGCCGTTACCGTGCGGGTCGGTTAATGAAAAAGCTGGAATTGGTCAGTTGCCAACAACCAAAGCATGCTTATAAGAAAGCCAATCAAGAACATGTAGACATCCCGAATCGGTTGGACCGCCAATTTGACGTGGTTGCGCCCAATCAGGTGTGGTGCGGCGATGTGACGTATGTTTGGACAGGCACTCGCTGGGCTTATTTGGCTGTGGTGCTGGATTTATTTGCGCGCAAACCAGTGGGTTGGGCACTGTCACACTCACCGGACAGTGAGTTGACCAAGCAGGCATTGAGTATGGCATTTGAGCAACGTGGCAGGCCTAAAGGCGTGATGTTCCACAGTGACCAAGGGAGTCACTACACCAGCCGAAGTTTCCGACAATTGCTGTGGCGTTACCAGATAACCCAGAGCCTGAGTCGCAGAGGAAATTGCTGGGATAACAGTCCTATGGAGCGATTTTTCAGGAGTTTAAAAACGGAATGGATACCGGAAATCGGCTATCGGAATTTTACCGAGGCCAAGCTGGCAATCACCCAATATATCCTGGGGTATTACAGCAACATCAGACCACATCATTACAACGGTGGCTTGAGCCCAAATGAGTCAGAGAGAAGATACTGGCTTAACTATAAACCCGTGGCCAGTTTTACTTGACCACTACAGATAGAGCTGTTAACTGCATTAATTGAGTTACTGACAGCAGTCATAAACGCGTTTTTCTTGTAACGCGCTTCAAAGCCCAGTGGACAAGACTGGGCTTT
>NZ_CP077426.1:3047500-3256425 GCF_019048845.1 Vibrio mimicus | reverse complement strand
ATTCCCTCACTCAAAAATCAACGATCGGTAAAGAGGAGCAATTCTACCTGTTGATAACTCAGATCGCCAGCGCTGGATCGTCGATCCAGTGAATAAGATCTAAGTTATTCACATTATTTTTCGACCGATAACTAAGATCCTCACACATTTTGCCCGTGCTACCCACATAAAGATCCACATATCTCAAGATCTTTAGTAGTTATCCCCATGTTTTTGATTTTGATCAGTTATTGTTAATAACTACTGGTTATTTCTTTTAATGATTTAATTGCCAGTAGGATATAAACATAAATTATACAGGAGTCACACAATGAAACACTGGTTTAACATCGCTCTGGCTGCCCTAGCCCTTTCTTCTGCTACTGTTCAGGCTGCCACTGATGTCAAAGTCGGCATGTCTGGCCGCTATTTCCCATTTACCTTCGTGAAACAAGATGAGCTGCAAGGCTTTGAAGTGGATGTATGGAATGAAATTGGTAAACGCAATGATTATAAGGTGGAGTTTGTTACCGCGAACTTCTCCGGTTTATTTGGCCTGTTAGAAACTGGGCGCATCGACACCATTTCTAACCAAATCACTATCACGGATGCACGTAAAGCCAAATATCTGTTTTCTGACCCATATGTAATTGATGGCGCGCAAATTACCGTACGTAAAGGTAATGACTCCATCAAAGGTATTGAAGATCTGGCGGGTAAAACGGTTGCGGTCAACCTAGGTTCTAATTTTGAGCAACTACTACGCAGCCGTGATAAAGATGGCAAAATCAACATCAAAACCTACGATACAGGGATTGAACACGATGTGGCTTTAGGTCGTGCTGATGCGTTTGTGATGGATCGTCTGTCTGCTCTTGAGCTGATTGAAAAGACCGGTCTACCACTACAACTCGCGGGCTCGCCGTTTGAAACTATCGAAAACGCTTGGCCATTTGTTAATAACGAAAAAGGTCAACAACTGCAAGGTGAAGTCAATAAAACACTCGCTGCCATGCGCGCTGACGGTACGTTAAGCAAAATCGCCGTCAAGTGGTTCGGTACCGATATCTCGCAATAATTCTGCTTCACCAAGCTAGACTCTATAAAGGTGGGACTTTCCCACCTTTGATTATTTCAGAAAGGAAAGTAGATGGGTTTTGACTTTCACTACATGCTTGAGCTGCTACCGATCTTGCTCAAATATCTGGGAACCACACTGGAAATGGCCAGTTGGGGATTGGTCTTTGCGCTGATTCTGGCGCTGATTTTAGCCAATATTCGAGTGTTTAAAGTTCCGGTTCTGGATCCCCTAAGCCAGCTCTACATCAGTTTTTTTCGTGGAACACCGCTGCTCGTACAGTTATTTTTGCTTTACTACGGTTTGCCACAAATTTTTCCGCTATTAGTAGGACTCGATGCATTCAGCGCCGCGGTGATTGGTTTAACTCTGCATTTTGCCGCTTACATGGCGGAAAGCATTCGCGCCGCGATCATTGGTATTGATCGCAGCCAAATGGAAGCCAGTTTGTCGGTGGGGATGACCACCTCGCAAGCAATGCGCCGGATCATTTTGCCACAAGCCACACGTGTCGCCTTGCCCTCTTTGATGAACTACTTCATTGATATGATCAAATCAACCTCCCTCGCCTTTACCCTTGGCGTGGCTGAGATCATGGCTAAAGCGCAGATGGAAGCCTCATCCAGTTTCCGTTTTTTCGAAGCCTTCTTGGCGGTAGCCCTCATCTATTGGGTGGTCGTTTTGGTACTCACTCGCCTGCAATCTTGGGCAGAGCAGAAACTCAATAAGGCGTACGCACGATGATTAAACTGAAGAATATCCACAAAAGGTTTGGTACCAGTGAAGTGCTTAAGGGTATCGATCTTGAAATCCAACGCGGAGAAATCGTGGTCATCATCGGATCCAGTGGAACTGGTAAATCCACCCTATTGCGCTGCGTGAACTTTCTTGAAGTGGCGGATCAAGGCACTATCAGCATTGATGAACTCACTGTTGATACCCAACGGCATACAAAAGCCGATGTGCTAGCGCTGCGCCGTAAAACCGGGTTTGTGTTTCAAAACTACGCGCTATTCGCTCATTTAACTGCGCGAGAAAACATCGCCGAAGCTTTGATCACGGTGCGAGGTTGGAAAAAAGATCAAGCCCACCAGAGGGCGCAACAAATCCTCGATGATATTGGTCTTGGAGAGAAAGGCGATAGCTACCCTGCCGCACTGTCTGGTGGCCAGCAACAACGCGTTGGCATTGGTCGAGCCATGGCACTACAGCCGGAGCTACTGCTGTTTGATGAACCCACCTCAGCCCTCGATCCTGAATGGGTGGGTGAAGTATTGGCACTGATGAAGAAATTGGCGACTAAACATCAAACCATGTTGGTGGTTACTCATGAAATGCAGTTTGCCAAAGAAGTCGCGGATCGGGTGATCTTTATGGCCGAAGGAAACATTGTCGAGCAAGGTTCTCCACAGGATATCTTTGACCATCCACAGGATCCGCGCTTAAGAAAATTCCTAAATCAAGTCGGGATCCGTTAAGGATCCTTGAGATTTTATTGTTTGCCCGTATAATCGGCCGACCGGAAATAAAGCGGCAACCAGAATGAACCCACTCATTGAGTAAGTTCGAACTGGGGAAAACCCAATCATTGACACCTTTTGTGACAGTGATTACAATTCCGCCTCTTTGTTGAGAGGCGTCGGCGTCTTCAGTGAAGACCATAATGCCCACGCCGGGTTAACCAAGAACCTAAAACTACTGATCAGTAAAGGTAACATCATGTCTAAACGCACTTTTCAACCTTCAGTTCTGAAGCGCAAGCGTACTCACGGTTTCCGTGCTCGCATGGCGACTGCGAACGGTCGTAAAGTTCTGAATGCACGTCGTGCAAAAGGCCGTAAGCGCCTTTCAAAATAATCTCGAATTATTTTGAGTACGTACGCATTCAATCGGGAGTTACGTTTGTTAACTCCCGAACATTATCAAAAAGTCTTCCAGCAAGCTCACAGTGCTGGTTCTCCTCATCTCACAATCATCGCTCGCGCTAATAACCTTTCTCATCCTCGTTTGGGACTCGCGGTTCCTAAAAAGCAGATCAAAACTGCCGTAGGTCGTAATCGATTCAAACGTCTCTGCCGAGAAAGCTTTCGTTTACATCAAAATCAGTTAGCTCATAAAGATTTTGTTGTCATCGCCAAAAAGAGCGCGCAAGATTTGAGCAATGAAGAACTGTTTAACTTGCTTGGCAAACTATGGCAACGCCTCTCTCGCCCTTCTCGTGGTTAGCCATTGGTATTGTAAAACTTTACCAGTGGTTCATTAGTCCACTCATCGGCCCACGCTGTCGATTCACTCCAACTTGTTCCACGTATGCGATAGAAGCGCTGCGAGCTCACGGTTTTATAAAAGGATGTTGGTTATCCACCAAACGTCTATTAAAATGCCACCCTTTGAACGAAGGGGGCTTTGACCCCGTTCCACCAGACCAAAAACAAGACAGAGATAAATAACGATGGATTCTCAACGTAATATCTTGTTAATCGCCTTGGCATTGGTTTCTTTCCTGCTGTTTCAACAATGGCAAGTAGCAAAGAACCCAGCACCACAAGCGACACAGCAGGCCCAATCCACAGGCGCAGCTCCTGCACCTTCATTTTCAGATGAGTTAGATCCAACGCCTGCACAAAATGCGGCAGCGCAGGCAAAGACCATTACCGTCACCAGTGATGTGCTGACTCTGTCTATCGATACGCTCGGCGGCGATATCGTGAGTGCAAAGCTGAATAAGTACTCCGAAGAACTGGATTCGTCTGAGCCTTTTGTCTTGTTGCAAAACACCCAAGGCCATCAGTTTATTGCCCAAAGTGGTTTAGTTGGTCCACAAGGTATTGACGTCACTAGCAATAACCGCCCAGCTTACCAAGTGAGTGCAGATAGCTTCTCTCTGGCCGAAGGCCAAGATGAACTACGTATTCCGATGACGTATCAAGCGAACGGTATTGAGTACACCAAAACCTTCATCCTCAAGCGTGGTAGCTATGCGGTGGATGTGGTGTTTGACGTAGCCAACAACTCTGGCAACCCTGCCACTTTAGGTATGTATGCTCACATGCGCCAAAATCTGCTCGATTCTGGTGGTAACTTAGCCATGCCAACTTACCGTGGTGGTGCGTACTCAACCAGCGATGTTCGTTACAAGAAGTACAGCTTCGACGATATGAAAGATCGTAACCTCAGTGTACCAAACGATGTGACGGTAAACTGGGTAGCGATGATCCAGCACTACTTTGCGTCTGCATGGATCCCACGTGATGAGCCACAAGCTCAGCTTTACTCACGTGTTATCAATAACTTAGGTGATATGGGTATCCGTACACCAAACAAAACCATTGCTAACGGTGATAAAGCAGAATTTGAAGCTACCCTATGGGTAGGTCCAAAACTGCAAGACCAAATGGCCGCGGTAGCGCCTAACCTTGATCTGGTTGTGGACTATGGTTGGTTATGGTTCATTGCGAAACCACTGCATTGGTTGCTGTCGTTTATTCAGAGCTTTGTGGGCAACTGGGGTGTGGCAATCATCTGCTTAACCTTTATTGTTCGTGGTGCGATGTACCCACTGACTAAAGCACAGTACACCTCTATGGCGAAAATGCGCATGCTGCAACCTAAACTGCAAGCAATGCGTGAGCGTATTGGCGATGATCGCCAACGCATGAGCCAAGAGATGATGGAACTGTACAAGAAAGAGAAAGTAAACCCACTGGGTGGCTGTTTACCAATCCTTCTGCAAATGCCAATTTTCATAGCGCTGTACTGGGCACTGATGGAATCGGTAGAGCTGCGTCACTCACCTTTCTTTGGCTGGATTCATGACCTGTCAGCACAAGATCCTTACTACATCTTGCCGCTACTGATGGGTGCGAGTATGTTCGTAATCCAGAAGATGAGCCCGACGACGATCACTGATCCAATGCAGCAGAAGATCATGACCTTCATGCCAGTGATGTTTACCTTCTTCTTCCTGTGGTTCCCATCAGGCCTGGTTCTGTACTGGTTGGTGTCGAACATCGTAACTCTTATCCAGCAAACGCTGATTTATAAAGCGCTGGAGAAGAAAGGCTTACACTCCAAGTAAGTTGAAGTAACTGATAAAGAGGCGGCCAAAAGGTCGCCTTTTTGTTGGTCGCTGTTTACAATGACACTAATTCAATCCTGTTCAGGTAACACTATGACAACAGATACCATTGTCGCGCAGGCTACGGCACCCGGCCGTGGTGGTGTCGGCATTATTCGTGTATCAGGCCCACTGGCTGCCCACGTAGCACAGACGGTGACTGGACGCACGCTCAGACCCCGCTATGCCGAATACTTGCCTTTCACCGATGAAGATGGCCAACAGCTCGATCAAGGCATTGCGCTGTTTTTCCCCAATCCTCATTCATTTACCGGTGAAGATGTGCTTGAGCTGCAAGGTCACGGTGGCCCGGTCGTCATGGATATGCTGATCCGCCGTATTTTGCAGATTAAAGGGGTGCGCCCAGCCCGTCCCGGTGAATTCTCAGAACGCGCTTTCCTCAATGACAAGATGGATTTAACCCAAGCGGAAGCCATCGCAGACCTGATTGATGCCAGCTCTGAGCAAGCCGCAAAATCCGCGCTGCAATCACTGCAAGGCGAGTTTTCTAAACGCATCCATACCTTGGTGGAATCGCTGATTCACCTGCGCATCTATGTTGAAGCCGCAATTGATTTCCCAGAAGAAGAGATCGATTTTCTGGCCGATGGTAAGGTTTCCGCTGATCTGCAAACCATCATCGATAATCTTGCCGCAGTGCGCCGTGAAGCCAACCAAGGTGCCATTATGCGCGAAGGGATGAAGGTGGTGATTGCTGGGCGTCCTAATGCGGGTAAATCGAGCCTACTCAATGCGCTTTCGGGGAAAGAGTCTGCCATTGTCACCGACATTGCCGGTACCACCCGTGATGTTCTGCGTGAGCATATCCATATTGATGGGATGCCGCTGCACATCATCGATACTGCGGGACTACGAGACGCTTCTGATGCGGTAGAAAAAATTGGTATTGAGCGCGCATGGGAAGAGATCCGCCAAGCCGATCGCGTACTGTTTATGGTCGATGGCACCACCACAGAGGCCACCGATCCACAGGACATCTGGCCTGATTTTGTTGACAAACTGCCAGAGAATATTGGGATCACTGTGATCCGTAATAAAGCCGATCAAACTGGTGAGCCCCTTGGGATCTGCCATGTTAATCAACCTACCTTGATCCGCCTATCAGCCAAAACAGGCCAAGGGGTCGATGCCTTGCGTCAGCACCTCAAAGAGTGCATGGGTTTTTCAGGCAATCAGGAAGGTGGCTTTATGGCACGCCGCCGTCATCTCGATGCCCTAGAGCGAGCCGCAGAGCACTTAGCGATTGGCCAGCAACAACTTGAAGGCTATATGGCCGGAGAAATCCTCGCCGAAGAGCTGCGTATAGCCCAGCAACACCTTAACGAAATTACCGGCGAGTTCAGCTCCGATGATCTGCTTGGCCGCATTTTTTCATCATTCTGTATTGGGAAATAGAGTAACGCTATGATTCATATCATTACTGGCAGCACCCTAGGCGGTGCGGAATATGTGGGTGACCACCTCAGCGATCTACTGCAAGAACAAGGATTTGATACCAAAATTCACAATCAGCCTAACTTCAGTGATATTCCGGCAAAAGGCACTTGGCTGATCATCACGTCAACACACGGTGCTGGCGAATACCCAGATAACATCCAACCTTTCATTCAAGCGCTGCAGAATACGCCACCCAACACTTCTGCGCTGCGTTATGCCGTCGTCGCAATTGGTGATTCCAGCTACGATACCTTCTGTGCTGCGGGTAAACACGCTTATCATCTTTTAGCTGATATAGGAGCAAAACCTCTGGCCAACTGCTTCACCATCGATATTCAAGAACATCCCGTACCAGAAGATGCCGCTGAAGCTTGGTTAAAACGCGTCATCAACCGCTTCTAAGCTATGCACTCTAAATAAGATCAGAGCGGCCTCAAAGGTCGCTTTTTTTATGCTCTGTGGATAAAAATGGAAAATTCTGAAAACCAACTGCGGTCATTTTAAACAATCAGTGTGTGTATAACTATACTATTATCCGGTGATCTTCCTTTAGTTATCCCAATAATAACTTTTAGATCCTCACCACCCTGTGTATAACACCGCATTTTGATCCCAGCTAATCCTTGATCAGATCAGTGTTTGATCACATGATCCGATCCTTTCAATCAATATGATCTTGTTGATCATTTTTAACTTATCCACAAAGATCATGCTCCTTAATAGTAAACATAATAAAAAGATCTCTATATAGATCTTTATATATATTTAATGACCTCACTTGATCGAAAAAAGAGGAAAGCGATTTTCTAGCCATTCGAAAGAGGTTAGAATACGCCTCTTTTGTTATCCCATAGTCTCAATGAATACCTGAGGTCGTTCATGCTTTATCACGAAACATTTGACGTCATTGTCGTTGGTGGCGGTCACGCAGGAACGGAAGCCGCCCTCGCCGCAGCACGTACAGGACAACGTACGTTACTTCTTACCCACAATATTGACACTCTTGGTCAAATGTCCTGTAACCCTGCTATTGGTGGGATCGGTAAAGGACATTTAGTCAAAGAAGTGGATGCGATGGGCGGTTTGATGGCACAAGCTATCGATCACGCAGGTATTCAATTCCGAACACTGAATGCTTCAAAAGGTCCAGCCGTTCGCGCTACGCGTGCGCAGGCGGATCGCGCACTTTACAAAGCCTATGTGCGTAATGTGCTGGAAAATACCCCCAATTTAACCTTGTTCCAACAAGCCGTGGATGATGTGATCGTCGAAAATGATCATATTCGCGGTGTAGTCACTCAGATGGGCCTTAAGTTTCATGCTAAAGCCGTCGTGTTGACGGTTGGAACTTTCCTTGGAGGTAAGATCCACATTGGCCTAGAAAACTTTGCTGGAGGCCGAGCTGGCGATCCTCCATCGATCGCTTTGGCTCACCGCTTACGTGAACTGCCTTTTCGTGTAGATCGCCTGAAAACCGGTACCCCCCCACGTATTGACGCTAATAGCGTCGATTTTTCTGTTCTGGAAGCGCAACACGGCGACAATCCAACCCCTGTTTTCTCGTTTATGGGTAAACGTGAATATCATCCGCGCCAAATTCCATGCTATATCACGCATACCAATGAGCGTACTCATGATGTGATCCGAGCCAACCTTGAACGCAGCCCCATGTATGCCGGGATCATCGAAGGGATCGGTCCTCGTTACTGCCCATCGATCGAAGATAAGGTGATGCGTTTTGCAGATAAAAACAGCCACCAGATCTTTATCGAGCCAGAAGGTTTAACCACCACAGAGCTCTACCCGAACGGAATTTCCACCAGCTTGCCATTTGATGTTCAAGTGCAAATCGTGCGTTCAATGAAAGGTTTTGAGAACGCACATATCGTTCGTCCGGGCTATGCGATTGAATACGATTTCTTCGATCCGCGTGATTTGAAGCAGACTTACGAAACCAAATTTATCCATGGTTTGTTTTTTGCAGGCCAGATCAACGGTACGACAGGTTACGAAGAAGCGGCGGCACAAGGCTTAATGGCGGGTTTAAACGCCAGCTTGTACAGCCAAGACAAAGAAGGATGGAGCCCACGTCGCGATCAAGCCTACATGGGTGTGTTGATTGACGATCTCTCAACTATGGGGACGAAAGAGCCGTACCGCATGTTCACTTCTCGTGCTGAATATCGTCTGCTGCTACGTGAAGACAACGCCGATTTACGTTTGACTGAAAAAGCACGTGAACTTGGTCTCGTTGATGATGCACGTTGGGCGCGTTTCAACCAAAAAATTGACAACATGGCGAAAGAGCGTCAGCGTCTGCAAGAAACTTGGATGAATCCAAATTCTGTTGGTGTAGAGCAGCTCAATGCTTTGCTGAAAACACCAATGTCGCGTGAAGCCAGCGGTGAAGATTTATTGCGTCGCCCTGAAATGAACTATGATTTGCTCACCACTTTGCCGGCATTTGCTCCAGCATTGGAAGATAGCGAAGCCGCTGAGCAAGTGGAAATTCAAGTGAAATACGATGGTTATATTCAACGCCAGCAAGATGAAATTGAGAAATCACTGCGTCATGAACACACCAAGTTGCCTGTAGATTTGGATTACAAGCAAGTTAAAGGGCTGTCTAACGAAGTGGTTCTGAAGTTAAGTACGACTAAGCCAGAAACTATTGGTATTGCTTCACGCATCTCCGGTATCACTCCAGCGGCGATTTCCATCTTGCTAGTTCACCTGAAAAAACACGGCATGCTGAAGAAGGGAGAAGCGGCGTAATGAATCCGTTACGAGTCAAATTAGACGCCCTGATCAGCAACACCACGCTATCGGTGACGGAGCAGCAACGTGAGCAGTTAGTCGGTTATGTGCAACTGCTCGATAAATGGAACAAAGCGTACAACCTAACGTCGGTACGTGATCCAATGGAAATGCTGGTGAAACACATTCTCGATAGTCTGGTCGTGAGTGTGCATCTTGAAGGTGAGCGTTTTATTGATGTGGGTACCGGACCAGGATTGCCTGGGATCCCACTGGCGATCATGCATCCCGATAAACAATTTGTGCTGCTCGATAGCTTAGGTAAACGGATCCGTTTTTTGAAACAAGTGATCCACGAACTCAAGATCAACAATGTGTTACCCGTGCAGAGCAGAGTCGAAGAGTTCGATCCTGAACAGGGGTTTGATGGTGTGTTAAGTCGAGCCTTTGCTTCCATGACTGATATGGTGAACTGGTGCCAGCATCTCCCAAAGCCAAATGGTGGGGTATTTTTAGCCCTTAAAGGGGTACGGCCTGATGATGAAATCACCTTACTCCCTGAGTGGTGTTCTGTGACCGATATCAAAGCTTTGCAAGTTCCTGAGTTGGAAGGTGAGCGTCATCTTGTAATCTTATCGCGCAAGGGATAACAGCGAGGCATACCGTGGGAAAAATCGTAGCAATCGCCAACCAGAAAGGCGGAGTTGGGAAAACAACAACTTGTATTAATCTGGCAGCCTCTATGGCTGCAACCAAACGCAAGGTTCTTGTGGTGGATTTAGACCCGCAGGGCAACGCCACGATGGCCAGTGGGGTCGATAAATATCAGGTTGATTCCACGGCTTATGAACTTTTGGTTGAAGATGCACCGTT
Source organism: Vibrio mimicus (assembly GCF_019048845.1). Taxonomy (NCBI): domain Bacteria; kingdom Pseudomonadati; phylum Pseudomonadota; class Gammaproteobacteria; order Vibrionales; family Vibrionaceae; genus Vibrio; species Vibrio mimicus. Next base: position 3,246,163 of record NZ_CP077426.1, on the reverse strand, counting down.
TGACCAAGTGGTATGCCGCAAAACTACTGGGCATTACGATTTGATTGCGGCCAATGGTGATGTGACCGCAGCTGAAATCAAGCTCATGGAAGTGTTTGCCCGTGAAGTGCGCTTAAAAAACGCTTTGGCGTCAGTGCGCGATAACTATGATTTCATCTTTATTGATTGTCCACCTTCTTTAAACCTCCTTACAATCAATGCCATGGCAGCCGCAGATTCGGTGCTGGTTCCTATGCAATGTGAGTATTTTGCGTTAGAAGGTTTAACCGCATTGATGGATACGATCAGCAAATTAGCAGCAGTGGTAAACGATAACCTCAAGATAGAAGGTATATTGCGAACCATGTACGATCCACGTAATCGCTTAGCCAATGAAGTGTCTGATCAGTTGAAAAAACATTTCGGTAGTAAAGTCTATCGTACTGTGATCCCACGTAATGTTCGTTTGGCGGAAGCGCCAAGTCATGGTAAGCCTGCGATGTATTACGATAAACAATCGGCTGGAGCTAAAGCCTACTTGGCATTAGCAGGTGAGATGTTACGTCGCGAAGAGATTCCCGCATAAAACAACAACTATAGGAATTCGTTCACATGACTAAACGTGGTTTAGGAAAAGGGCTGGATGCATTGCTAGCAACCAGTTCATTGGCTCGCGAAAAACAACAAGTCGCTTCACTCAGTCAGTCGATGTCGACCGAAGGTGAGCTGGCGGATCTGTCCATTTCTAACCTCAAACCCGGTATCTATCAGCCGCGTAAAGATCTCTCGCCAGAAGCTCTAGAAGAGCTGGCTGCTTCCATTCAATCCCAAGGCATTATTCAGCCAATTGTTGTGCGCCACTTATCAACGGGAGGCTATGAAATCATTGCCGGTGAACGTCGTTGGCGTGCAGCCAAGCAAGCGGGCTTAAAGCAAGTGCCTTGTTTGATTAAGCAGGTGGAAGATCGTGCTGCGATCGCCATGGCTTTGATCGAAAATATTCAGCGTGAAGATCTGAATTCAATGGAAGAAGCGCAAGCTTTAGAGCGTTTACAAAATGAATTCGAACTCACTCACCAACAAGTCGCAGAGGTGATTGGAAAGTCACGCACTACCGTGACCAACCTGCTGCGTCTGAACCAATTGAGTGATGACGTAAAGCGCTTATTGGAAACCAAACAGTTGGAAATGGGTCATGCGCGTGCACTTCTGATGCTCGAAGGTAAACAACAAGTTGAAATTGCGCAGCAAGTGGCGAAGAAGCAACTGACCGTTCGTCAAACCGAGCAACTTGTAAAAAAATGTTTAAGTGGCCCATCTGACGATAAAAACGTGTCAGAAGACCTAGAAATACAGCAAATGTCACAAAATTTAAGTGAAAAATTGGCAGCAAAAGTCTCTATCGTGAGATCGCCAAACGGCAAATCTAAAGTGACGATTAGTCTTGATGAACCTCACAAATTAGAGCTACTGATTGCCAAGCTACAAAACTAAGTGAGATAATTGATTTAAATCAATTGTGGCAAATCACATTGTTTATGCGAAAGTTGTCGGATTGTATGCAAAATTGTAACTTTTTGCGGTGTTTTCATTGCAATCAGTTGATGCCACCGTATAATTTTCGCCAATTTCCCAGTCCGAAAAAGCGGTTCGAGCTGTGGTGATTACTAGAGGTAAGAATACATGGTAGCTGTGCTAGCGAGGCAAGGACGAGAGCTTGCAAAGCGATTGTTATTGATCCAGTTCAGTGCAGTTATGGTTGCGGCAGCTGTGTTTGCAGTGGCGGTAAATGGTGATTGGGGGCTTTCAGCCTTAGTCGGTGGTGGCATTTTTGTCATTGCTAACGCTGTTTTTGCGGGTTGTGCTTTCCTGTTTGCAGGGGCGCGCGCGTTAAAAATGGTCGCCATCTCGTTTTATACGGGTGAAGCGCTGAAAATTCTCATCACTATCGTCCTGTTTTCCGTTGCCTACATGTATATGCAGTTGGAACTTGTTCCACTGAAGCTAACCTATTTGCTGGCTCTAGGTATCAATATCTGTGCGCCAGTGCTATTCATTAACAACAAAAAATAGGATGAGTTATGGCTGCGCCAGGTGAAGCGCTCACACCTTCCAGTTATATCACTCACCACCTTACTAACCTTTCAACTTACAAGTTGGGGCTAGTGGCGGAAGAGTCGAGTTTCTGGAATGTACACATCGATAGCCTGTTCTTCTCTGTTTTAACTGGACTGATATTCCTTGGAGTATTCCGTGCAGTAGCCAGAAAAGCGACAGCGGGTGTTCCGGGTAAGCTGCAGTGTGCTGTTGAGATGGTGGTAGAGTTCGTTGACAAAAACGTCAAAGACACTTTCCATGGTCGCAATCCACTAATTGCTCCTTTGGCACTCACTATCTTTTGTTGGGTATTTTTAATGAACTTGATGGACCTTGTGCCTATCGATTTCTTACCTTACCCAGCACAGCATTGGCTTGGTATCCCTTACCTAAAAGTGGTGCCGTCAGCTGATGTGAATATCACCATGGCTATGGCTCTAGGCGTATTTGCTCTGATGATTTACTACAGCATCAAAGTGAAAGGTCTGGGCGGGTTTGCAAAAGAGTTGGCACTACACCCGTTTAATCACTGGATCATGATTCCGTTCAACCTATTGATTGAAGTTGTTTCGCTGCTGGCGAAACCGCTATCACTCGGTATGCGTCTGTTCGGTAACATGTTTGCAGGTGAAGTAGTGTTTATTCTTTGTGCAGCTATGCTGCCATGGTACCTGCAATGGATGGGATCCCTACCTTGGGCTATCTTCCATATCTTGGTTATTTTGATCCAATCGTTTGTATTTATGATGTTGACCATTGTGTATATGTCAATGGCTCATGAAGATAACGATCATTAATAAATTGAATTTTTAATACCCATTGAATCTTTGGAGAAATTAGATGGAAACTGTATTGAGCTTCTCTGCAATCGCTGTAGCTATTATTGTTGGTCTATGTGCGGTTGGTACTGCGATTGGTTTCGCTGTATTAGGCGGAAAGTTTTTGGAAGGCGCTGCTCGTCAACCTGAAATGGCTCCTATGCTGCAAGTTAAGATGTTCATCATCGCAGGTCTGCTGGACGCGGTTCCAATGATCGGTATCGTAATCGCTCTGCTATTCACATTCGCAAACCCATTCGTTGGTCAGCTAGCTGGTTAATCAAGCTTTGTCCTGACAAATCGATAAGATTTGTCGTTGATTAACACTAAGTCCACTTTAGGGGGTAGCTGTTGTGAATATGAACGCAACTCTGCTAGGTCAAGCAATTGCCTTTGGTATGTTTGTGTGGTTCTGCATGAAGTATGTGTGGCCACCAATTATCAAAGCAATTGAAGATCGTCAGAAGAAAATTGCTGATGGTTTGCAAGCCGCTGAGCGTGCAAAGAAAGATCTAGACCTGGCACAAGCTAATGCTTCTGATCAATTGAAAGAAGCAAAACGCACAGCAACTGAGCTCATCGAGCAAGCGAATAAACGTAAAGCGCAAATCATCGACGAAGCACGTGAGGAAGCTCAGGCAGAACGCCAGAAAATCCTGACTCAAGCCGAAGCGGAGATTGAAGCAGAACGTAACCGTGCTCGCGATGAGCTGCGTAAACAGGTTGCAACTCTGGCAATTGCTGGTGCTGAGAAAATTCTTGAGCGTTCAATCGATAAAGATACGCACAAAGATATTCTCGACAACATTACTGCAAAACTTTAACGGAGGGGGCGCATATGTCGGATTTGACTACAATCGCACGCCCCTACGCTAAAGCAGCCTTTGATTTTGCGGTAGAAAAACAGCAACTTGGCCATTGGAGCCAGATGCTTGCTTTCACCGCTGAAGTCGCAAAAAACGAACAAATGCACGAGCTGTTAACCAGCTCGGGCTCAGCTAATAAATTGGCTGAGATTTTTATTGCAGTTTGTGGCGAACAGCTTGATGGTCATGGCCAAAACCTGATTAAGGTAATGGCAGAAAATGGTCGTCTGTTGGCGATTCCTGCGCTTTATGAGCACTTTGCTGTGCTAAAGCAGGAACATGAGAAGAAAGTAGATGTGGAAGTGATTTCCGCTACTGAACTCAGTGAACAACAGCGTTCAGAAATTGGCAGCAAGCTTGAGCAGCGTTTAGAGCGCAAAGTTCAGCTGAATTGCAGTGTAGATGAGACTCTGCTTGGCGGAGTTATTATTCGAGCCGGAGACTTAGTCATCGATAACTCAGCACGCGGACGTTTGAAGCGTCTGAGCGATGCATTGCAGTCTTGATGGGGATTGGAGCATGCAACTTAATTCCACGGAAATTAGCGATCTAATCAAACAACGTATTGAATCTTTCAACGTTGTTAGTGAAGCTCGCAACGAAGGTACTATCGTATCGGTAAGCGACGGTATCATTCGTATTCACGGCCTTGCAGATGTTATGCAAGGTGAAATGATTGAATTACCGGGCAACCGTTATGCACTGGCACTGAACCTTGAGCGTGACTCGGTGGGTGCGGTAGTAATGGGTCCATACGCGGATCTGCGTGAAGGCATGAAAGTAACAGGTACTGGCCGTATTTTGGAAGTTCCTGTTGGTCCTGAGCTGCTAGGTCGTGTAGTTAACACTCTGGGTGAGCCTATTGATGGTAAAGGCCCAATCGGTGCAAAACAGACTTCACCAGTTGAAGTGATCGCACCGGGTGTTATCGATCGTAAGTCGGTTGATCAACCTGTTCAAACTGGTTACAAATCAGTGGACTCGATGATCCCAATCGGCCGTGGCCAGCGTGAGCTGATCATCGGTGACCGTCAAACAGGTAAAACTGCGTTGGCGATTGATGCGATCATCAACCAGAAAAACTCTGGTATTTACTCTATCTATGTTGCTATCGGCCAGAAAGCGTCAACCATTGCGAACGTAGTTCGTAAATTGGAAGAGCACGGCGCACTGAAAAACACCATTGTTGTGGTGGCTTCAGCGTCTGAATCTGCTGCACTGCAATACCTCGCGCCTTACTCAGGCTGTGCGATGGGTGAATACTTCCGCGATCGCGGTGAAGATGCGCTGATTGTATACGATGACCTGTCTAAACAGGCTGTTGCTTACCGTCAAATCTCACTGCTTCTGCGTCGTCCACCAGGCCGTGAAGCTTTCCCTGGCGACGTTTTCTACCTCCACTCTCGTCTACTAGAGCGTGCCGCTCGTGTAAACGAAGAGTACGTAGAGCGTTTCACCAAGGGTGAAGTGAAAGGTAAGACCGGTTCTCTAACCGCTCTGCCAATCATCGAAACTCAAGCTGGTGACGTATCGGCATTCGTACCGACCAACGTAATCTCGATCACTGATGGTCAGATCTTCCTACAAACTGAACTGTTCAACGCGGGCGTACGTCCAGCGGTTGACCCTGGTATCTCAGTTTCTCGTGTAGGTGGTGCAGCGCAAACCAAGATCGTTAAGAAGCTCTCTGGTGGTATCCGTACTGCTCTGGCTGCTTACCGTGAATTGGCGGCGTTTGCTCAGTTCTCTTCTGATTTGGATGAAGCGACCAAGCGTCAGCTGACTCACGGTCAGAAAGTGACTGAACTGATGAAGCAGAAACAGTATGCACCAATGTCTGTCTTTGATCAGGCTCTGGTGATCTTTGCTGCGGAACGTGGCTATCTGACAGACGTAGAACTGAACAAGGTTCTCGACTTCGAAGCTGCTCTACTATCGTATGCTCGTGCTCATTACGCTGAATTAGCAGCGAAAATCGACAAGACGGGTGCTTACAACGATGAGATCGAAGCTCAGCTGAAGAAGCTGGTTGACGATTTCAAAGCAACCCAAACTTGGTAATGAGGTCGGTGGCAGTTTCTGCCACCAACTAACGGAGAGTAACGATGGCCGGCGCAAAAGAGATACGTACTAAGATCGGGAGTGTGAAAAGCACTCAGAAGATTACGAAAGCGATGGAAATGGTGGCTGCTTCTAAAATGCGTCGTTCACAGGACGCAATGGAGTCATCACGCCCTTACGCACAAACAATACGTAAAGTGATCGGTCATGTCGCCAACGCAAGTCTAGAGTATCGTCATCCGTATCTAGAAGAGCGTGAAGCGAAGCGAGTTGGTTACATCATTATTTCTACAGACCGCGGTTTGTGTGGTGGCTTGAACATTAACCTGTTCAAAAAAGCGATCACCGATATGCAAACCTGGAAAGAAAAAGGTGCGCAAATTGAGTTGGCGATTATCGGCTCTAAAGCAACCGCTTTTTTCAACAACAGCGGCGCGAAAGTAGCGGCTCAGGTTTCTGGTTTGGGTGATAGCCCAAGCTTAGAAGATCTGATCGGTTCGGTTGGCGTAATGCTGAAGAAATACGATAAAGGTGAATTAGATCGCCTCTATCTGGTGTTCAATCAGTTTGTGAACACTATGGTGCAAAAACCAAAGATCGATCAATTGCTACCTTTGCCAAAATCGGACAGCGAAGATATGCAGCGTGGTCACATGTGGGACTACATCTACGAACCAGAACCGAAGCCTCTGTTGGATGCGCTTTTACTGCGCTTCATCGAGTCACAGGTTTACCAAGGTGTTGTAGAGAACCTAGCGTGTGAGCAAGCAGCCCGAATGGTTGCGATGAAAGCTGCTACCGATAACGCGAGCAACCTGATTGATGATTTACAACTTGTGTACAACAAAGCCCGTCAGGCGGCGATTACACAAGAATTGTCGGAAATCGTAGGCGGCGCGGCTGCGGTTTAAGCTTAGGTAAAACAAACAGTTTAGAGGATTAACGATGGCTACAGGTAAGATCGTACAGATCATCGGTGCGGTAGTCGACGTAGAGTTCCCACAGAGCGAAGTACCAAGTGTTTACGATGCTCTGAATGTTGTGGATTCCAAAGAACGTCTGGTTCTGGAAGTTCAACAGCAGCTAGGCGGTGGCGTGATTCGCGCTATCGTTATGGGTAGCTCGGATGGTTTACGTCGTGGAATGACAGTACAAAACACTGGCGCTCCAATTTCAGTACCAGTAGGTACTAAAACCCTAGGTCGTATCATGAACGTGCTTGGTGATGCGATTGACGAACGTGGCGACATTGGCGCAGAAGAGGTGTACTCGATTCACCGTCCTGCTCCAAGCTACGAAGAACAGTCTAGTGCAACTGAACTTTTGGAAACGGGTGTTAAGGTTATCGACCTGATCTGTCCGTTTGCGAAAGGCGGTAAAATCGGTCTGTTCGGTGGTGCGGGTGTAGGTAAGACCGTTAACATGATGGAACTTATCAACAACATCGCGCTACAGCACTCAGGTTTGTCAGTATTTGCTGGGGTAGGTGAGCGTACTCGTGAGGGTAACGACTTCTACCACGAAATGCAGGAAGCGGGCGTTGTAAACGTTGAACAACCAGAACTATCGAAAGTAGCGATGGTTTACGGTCAGATGAACGAGCCACCAGGCAACCGTCTGCGTGTAGCACTGACTGGTCTGACTATGGCGGAAAAGTTCCGTGATGAAGGCCGTGACGTACTGCTGTTTATCGACAACATCTACCGTTACACCCTAGCGGGAACGGAAGTATCTGCTCTGCTTGGCCGTATGCCTTCAGCGGTAGGTTACCAGCCAACACTGGCTGAAGAGATGGGTGTTCTGCAAGAACGTATCACGTCAACCAAGAAAGGTTCTATCACCTCTGTACAAGCGGTATACGTACCTGCGGATGACTTGACTGACCCATCACCAGCAACCACGTTTGCTCACTTGGATGCAACCGTTGTTCTGAACCGTAACATCGCCGCTATGGGTCTATACCCAGCGATCGACCCACTGGATTCGACTTCACGTCAATTGGATCCACTGGTTGTTGGTCAAGAGCACTACGATGTGGCGCGTGGCGTGCAAGCAACGCTACAACGCTATAAAGAGCTGAAAGACATCATCGCGATTCTAGGTATGGACGAACTGTCTGAAGCGGACAAGCAAGTCGTTGCTCGTGCGCGTAAGATCGAACGTTTCCTGACTCAGCCTTACCACGTAGCAGAAGTCTTTACTGGCGATCCAGGGGTATACGTACCTCTGAAAGAAACCCTGCGTGGTTTCAAAGGTCTGCTGGCAGGTGACTACGATGACATTCCAGAGCAAGCGTTTATGTACTGCGGTACGATTGACGATGCTATCGAGAATGCGAAGAAGCTATAAGGCTGACTAGGAGGCGATATGGCAGCAATAACCTTTCATCTGGACGTAGTGAGCGCAGAGAAAAAACTGTTCTCTGGCTTGGTTGAAACGTTTCAGGTGACCGGTAGCGAAGGTGAGCTGGGTATTTTCCACGGCCATACACCGCTGCTGACCGCTATCAAGCCTGGTATGGTGCGTATTGTGAAACTGCACGGCCACGAAGAGTACATTTATGTCTCAGGTGGTATTGTTGAGGTTCAGCCGGGCACAGCGACTGTGTTGGCCGATACCGCAATCCGTGGAGAAGATCTGGACGCAGCTAAGGCAGAAGAAGCCAAACGTCGTGCGGAAGAGCGTATTCTCAACCAGCATGGCGATATGGACTTTGCACAAGCGGCCAGTGAACTGGCTAAAGCCATCGCACAGCTTCGCGTGATTGAACTGACCAAAAAGCGTCGTTAATCATGCAAATAAGCTGATAAAAAGCCTGACTTATGTCAGGCTTTTTTGTCTCTTGTGCACCGCTTATCGGTAAGAGTGTGTGACGTTATGGGATGTTTTTTGTCCCGTTATTGACTGATCACTAATAAATAAACGTGATTTTCTATGAAAATAATCGCTCTTCTTATTTTCGAGATAATCGGCAATTAACTATTTTCAGTTTGCTGTTTAGAATACGACGCAGAAAAATGACTAGGTAGATAACAAATGAAATTCAGTACGGTAATTCTCGCGGCAGGGAAAGGAACTCGTATGCACTCCAATATGCCGAAAGTGCTGCATACATTGGCGGGTAAGCCTATGGTCAAACACGTCATTGATACGTGTAATAACCTCGGGGCGCAAAATATCCATCTGGTTTATGGCCATGGTGGCGACCAGATGCAGCAAGCTCTGGTGAACGAAAACGTCAACTGGGTTTTGCAAGCGCAGCAACTGGGAACAGGGCACGCCGTAGATCAAGCCTCTCCACATTTCCAAGATGATGAAAAAATCTTGGTGTTGTACGGGGATGTACCGCTGATTTCTGAAGACACTATTGAAAGTTTACTTGAAGCACAGCCCACCGATGGCATTGCACTACTGACTGTTGTTCTGGAAGACCCAACGGGGTACGGCCGTATCGTACGTAAACGTGGCCCTGTGGTGGCGATCGTTGAGCAAAAAGATGCCAGCGAAGAGCAAAAGCTGATCAAAGAAGTCAACACTGGGGTGCTGGTGGCGACTGGTCGTGACCTTAAGCGTTGGTTGGCAGGGCTAAACAACAATAACGCGCAAGGCGAATACTATCTCACTGACGTGATTGCGGCAGCGCATGATGAAGGCCGTGCCGTCGAAGCGGTACATCCTTCACACTCAATCGAAGTGGAAGGGGTTAATGATCGCATTCAATTGGCGCGTCTTGAGCGTGCTTTCCAAGCGCGTCAGGCCAAGAAGCTGCTTGAGCAAGGTGTGATGCTGCGCGATCCTGCACGTTTTGACCTGCGCGGAACACTGCAGTGCGGTTCGGATGTGGAAATCGATGTTAACGTGATCATCGAAGGTCATGTTTCGATCGGCAACAACGTGGTGATTGGCGCAGGCTCAATTCTCAAAGATTGTGAGATTGACGATAACACTGTGATCCGCCCATACAGCGTAATTGAAGGCGCGACGGTCGGTGAAAACTGTACGGTTGGGCCGTTTACTCGTCTACGTCCAGGAGCAGAGCTGCGCGATGACGCTCATGTCGGCAACTTTGTTGAGATGAAAAATGCCCGTCTTGGTGAAGGTTCAAAAGCCAATCACCTGACTTATCTTGGTGATGCTGAGATTGGTAAAGGTGTGAATGTGGGCGCAGGTGTGATCACCTGTAACTACGATGGTGCCAATAAGCACAAAACCGTGATTGGTGATGATGTGTTTGTGGGTTCTGATTGCCAGCTCGTAGCGCCTGTAACCATTGGTAACGGTGCGACCATTGGTGCCGGTACAACCCTGACGAAGAATGTCGCTGAGGGTGAGTTAGTCATCACTCGCGCGCCAGAGCGCAAAATTTCAGGCTGGCAGCGTCCGGTGAAAAAGAAATAATTGAACCGATTAAAAAAAGAGCCGCATTCGCGGCTCTTTTTGTCTTACTCACATTCAGTTTATTCGTCACTGACCACGCGAGCATTGTCGGGGGTGGTGAACTGTTCACGTAACTGACGGTTAGAGAGTATGTAACCTATCCACAACCCGCCTGTACACAACACAATCGCAATGCCTGTCACCGGCTGAGCTTGGCTGGCCATTGCCGCTACCAGAGCACTGGATAAACTGCTGACACTGATCTGTAAGCTGTTTTGTAGTCCGGCAGCGGTTGCTGGGCTTTGCTTAGCACTGGATAAAGCACGGTTAACCACTATCGGATACATGGCACCATTAGCCACCGCAATCAAGCAGAATGGAGCCAAGATTGGCCAAATTGAGCTGAGCGTCCATTGTGAGGCGACAAAAATCATCGCTGCTGACAGGGTAAACAGCGCAATCAACTGCTTGAGCACCAATTCATCACCGTATTTTTGTACCGCTTTCTTACCTAGATAACCACCGACCATGAAAGCAATGGTTTGTGGAATAAAGCTCAGGCCAATGTCCCGTGCTTGATAACCAAGCTGCGCCATGATTTCCGGCATCCCGGTCAGGTAGGCAAAAAACGCCGCCGATGCACAAGCAAACATCATCACATTGCCGAGATAGGTTTTGCTTTTCAGTAAACCTTTAATATCTTGCGCGATAGAAGTGGTTTTTGGCTCAGCAATTTCATTGGTTTGTAAGCCCGTACTCACTACCAACACAATACCCATCAAGGTTAACGTCAAAAAGATGCTGTGCCAGCCAAAGTAATCTGCCAGCAGCACACCCAGTTGCGGTGCTAGTGCTGGAGAGAGCGCTACCAGTGGCATGATGGTCGCAAACAGCTGTTGGCTGACTGAGCTTGGGTAACGCTTTATCACCATCGCCTGCCAAATGACCGCAGGCGCGCACACCCCAATCGCTTGGATAAAACGCAGCAGTAGCAGTTGCCATACCGTTGAGCTAAACGCGAGTCCGGCAGAGGCGAGGGTAAAAACGAGTAAGCCAGCAATCAGCGTATTACGATGGCCAAATTTGTCGGAAGCTAAGCCCCACAGTAATTGACCAAGCGCCATCCCCACTAAGAACACCGTCAGTGATAGAGCGATTTGTTCAGGGCCGGTCGCAAAAGCGGTTTCCATCATTTTAAACGCAGGCAGATACATGTCGGTGGCAATAAAACCGAGCATGGAGAGTGCCGAAAGGTAAACCAACTGGAAGAAAGATACTTTCATTTTTTCATGTCCATCAAAATTATTCACACATGTTTTTTTCAGTATCCGTTGGCGCCAACCAGGATTTTTCTGTAGTTACATTCTAGTTTTGTCTTGTGATGAAGAGAAACGGCAAATTTTTCGGTTATCATGCAAAAAAATTGATAGGTAGGTGAGTGATGTTTTCCAAATCCTCTTTGGAGATGTTGGATGCCGTAGCGCGTTTAGGCAGTTTTACTGCGGCAGCAGAGGTGCTGCACAAAGTGCCTTCGGCGATCAGCTACAGTGTGCGCCAAATAGAGAGTGAACTGGGTGTGGTGCTTTTTCGCCGTTTACCGCGTAAGGTCGAGCTAACCCCGGCTGGTGAGCTGTTTATGCTTGAGGCAAGGCAGTTACTGCGCCAGATGGAGGAGATCCGCGCGCAAACCAAACGTGCTGCGCATGGTTGGCGTAAAACCTTGAAGGTGACACTCGATAACGTAGTCAAGCTGGATAAGATGAAGCCGATGGTGGAAGCCTTCTACCAAACCTTTGATTTCGCCGAGCTACAGATCAACATGGAAGTGTTCAACGGCTCGTGGGAAGCGATTGCACAAGGCCGCGCCGATATCGTGATTGGCGCAACGGCAGCAGTACCAGTGGGCGGCGATTTTGAAGTGCGCGATATGGGCATTCTTGACTGGGCATTTGTGATGTCACCCAATCACCCCTGCGTGCGCGAGCAGAATTTGAGTGAAGAGTTTATCAGCCAGTTTTTAGCGATCTGTTTGGACGATACCTCAAGCGTATTGCCCAAACGCCATACCGAACACTACCCTAAACAGCGTCGTTTGCTACTGCCAAACTGGTACAGCGCGATTGAAAGTTTAAAAAGTGGACTAGGGGTCGGCTATATGCCAAGGCATATGGCGCAGCCGCTACTGGCCAGCGGTCAGTTGGTGGAGAAGGTTCTGCCCGATGAAAAACTGCTTAGCCACTGCTGCCTAGTGTGGCGCAAAGACGATAATCATAAATTGATTGAGTGGATGGTGAATTATCTGGGCAGTAGCGATCAACTTTACAGTGATTGGCTACAAGCTAAATAACCTAATAACAAGAGCCAGCGTTGCTGGCTCTTAAACGACGCTTCAGTGATAGACAAAACGGAAGGGTTATGGGCGCTCAAAAATGGTCGCGATACCCTGACCTAAGCCGATACACATGGTGGCAAGGCCATATTTCGCATCTTTGGCTTCCATTAAGTTGATCAACGTAGTTGAGATGCGCGTACCAGAGCAACCCAGTGGATGACCTAGCGCAATCGCGCCGCCATTGAGGTTGACCTTATCATCCATCATATCTAGCAAGCCCAAATCTTTGGCACAAGGCAGAGATTGCGCAGCAAATGCTTCGTTTAGTTCCACCACATCCATATCCTGCATGGTTAAGCCCGCGCGTTTGAGTGCTTTATGGGTTGCAGGTACAGGGCCGTAACCCATGATGGAAGGATCGCAACCGGCAACGGCCATCGCTTTAATGCGGGCTCGAATGGTTAACCCGAGTGCTTTGGCTTTTTGCTCACTCATTACCAACATCGCTGAAGCACCATCCGAGAGTGCTGAAGAGGTTCCCGCGGTCACAGTGCCGTTGGCTGGATCGAACACTGGGCGCAGTTCGGCTAAACCAGTCACTGTGGTTTCTGGGCGGATCACCTCATCGTAATCGAGGGTGAACAGCGTACCGTCGGCGGCATGACCTTCGGTCGGTAAAATCTCGTTTTTAAAGCGACCCTCCAAGGTGGCTGCATGAGCACGCGCATGAGAGCGCGCAGCGAACTGATCTTGCTGTTCACGACTGATGCCATGCAGCTTGCCGAGCATCTCAGCGGTCAGTCCCATCATTCCCGCTGCTTTCGCAACGTTCTTAGACAGGCCTGGATGGAAATCAACGCCGTGAGTCATTGGCACGTGGCCCATGTGCTCAACGCCTCCCACTAAACAGATCTCTGCATCGCCAACCATGATTGCGCGCGTCGCATCATGCAGAGCTTGCATGGATGATCCACACAAACGGTTTACGGTGACTGCGCCAATCTCAATCGGCAGACCCGCGAGCAGCGCTGCGTTACGCGCAACGTTAAATCCTTGTTCAAGCGTTTGCTGCACACAGCCCCAATAAATGTCTTCAATCTCTTTTGGATTGACCTGTGGGTTGCGCGCCAGAATGCCCTTCATCAAATGTGCTGAAAGATCTTCCGCACGTTGGTGGCGAAACGCACCGCCTTTGGAGCGCCCCATCGGAGTACGCAAGCAATCAACAATCACTACAGTATTCATTTTTGTCATTCCTTTTCCAAACCGATTTACAGGGCGCTAGCTTGCTGAGCGCTGTAGAAGGATTTTCCTTGTTGCGCCATGCTCTTCAGCAGCTGCGGTACTTGATAGAGCGCACCGAGGCTGGCGTATTTTTCTGCCATAGCCACATAGTTGGCGATGCCAATGGTATCTAGGTAACGGAATACACCACCACGGAATGGAGGGAAGCCAAGACCGTACACCAGCGCCATGTCTGCTTCTTGCGCGGAGGCGATGATCCCTTCTTCAAGACAGAGCACCACTTCATTAATCATTGGAATCATAGTGCGTTCAATGATGGTTTGTGGATCAAAGCTTTGTGGTGCGCCGCATACAGGCGCAAGAATGGCGAGCACGTCATCGCTGAAGGCTTTCTTCGGTTTGCCTTTTTTATCAACGGTGTACTGATAGAAGCCGCTGCCATTTTTCTGGCCAAATTTTTTCGCTTCGTACAGGGCATCAATCGCTTCTCGGCCGCTTTTCGCCATGCGAGTTGGGAAGCCTTCCGCCATCACTGCCTGAGCATGGTGTGCAGTATCAATGCCGACCACATCAAGCAAATACGCAGGCCCCATTGGCCAGCCGAATTGACGCTCCATCACTTTGTCGATTTCGGTGAAGTTTGCACCATCACGCATCAGTAGGCTAAAGCCTGCAAAGTAAGGGAAGAGTACGCGGTTAACGAAGAATCCTGGGCAGTCATTGACCACAATCGGTGATTTGCCCATTTTCGCCGCATAAGCCACCACTCGGTTGATGGTGTCTTCTGAGGTGTGTTCACCACGGATGATTTCCACCAAAGGCATGCGATGCACAGGGTTAAAGAAGTGCATACCGCAGAAGTTCTGTGGGCGCTTGAGTGATTTGGCGAGCAGGTTAATGGGAATGGTCGAGGTATTGGAGGTCAGAATCGTTTCTGCATCGACCAATCCTTCCACTTCGCTCAGTACCGCGGCTTTTACTTTCGGGTTTTCCACCACAGCTTCGACAATCACGTCCGCCTGATCAATCCCTGCGTAATGCAGAGAAGGGGTGATGGAAGCCAGAATACCAGCCATTTTGAATCCATCGATCTTGCCGCGCTCTAACTGTTTGTTGAGGAGCTTGGCCGCTTCGGTCATGCCCAACTCTAAAGAGTGCGGTGCGATGTCTTTCATCAGCACAGGTACGCCTTTGAGAGCCGATTGATAGGCGATGCCCCCACCCATAATGCCCGCGCCGAGCACGGCAGCGTGTTGGGTGTCTTGGCTTGCTGCTTTCGCGGATTGTTTGGCTAGGCCTTTGATATATTGATCATTGAGGAAAATACCAACCAGCGCTTGCGCTTCGGTGGATTTTGCGAGCTTGATGAAGTGTTTGCGCTCGATATCCAACGCAGCATCGCGTGATAAACGCGCCGCTTCTTCAATGGCGATGACTGCGGTCATTGGTGCTGGGTAGTGTTTACCTGCCACCTGCGCCACCACACCTTTCGCCATGGTAAAACTCATCATGGCTTCCAGTTTGCTTAAAGTCAGTGCTGAGGTTTTCCGCTGACGGCGTTTTTGCCAATTCAGTTTTTCTTCAATCGCTTGAGTCAAAGTGGTGATTGCGGAATCGATCAGTTTGTCGCTATCGACAATCGCATCCAGTAATCCCACTTTTAACGCTTCTTCCGCGCGGCACGCTTTACCTTGGGTGATGATTTCCATCGCGCTATCAGCACCAATCAAACGTGGCAGACGCACAGTGCCGCCAAATCCCGGCATGATGCCTAGTTTGGTTTCAGGTAAGCCAATGCTGGTGGTGGCATCACCAATACGAAAATCGGTAGCGAGCACACATTCGCAGCCGCCACCAAGCGTGTGGCCTTTCAACGCTGACAAGGTGGGGAAAGGTAAGTCTTCCAGCTTGTTAAAAATGCGATTGGCAAACAGCAGCCACTCATCCAATTTCGCTTCCGGCTTGGCAAATAGCCCGAGAAATTCGGTGATATCAGCCCCAACGATAAAAGCGTCTTTATCTGAGCTGAGCAGGAGTCCTTTAACACTAGGGTCTGCAGCGAGCGCATCTAACGCTTTATCGAGAGATTCTAGTGTGTGTAGATCGAGTTTATTTACGGAAGCGGGAGCACAGAAGGAGAGCTCGGCAATTCCATTAGCGAGTTGGTTTACCTGTAGGGTTTTGGCTTGGTAAATCATTGTCTATCTCCGTGACATACAATCAGTGATTGCTGAGAGAGCGGTTATTGTTGTCATTTCTGGTTTGACCAGAGAGTTCAGTGTGAACCTGAGAATGGTGAAATTCAATACATTTTTTAAACAAGTGTTTAACATTGTGCGCTATCGCTGAGAGTCGTTATTTTGCATGCATATCGTGCTAGACTGTGCCACTTTATTTTTGAGTGCTTGAACCATGAATCTTCAGCCGTATCTCATTCCTGCTGACACCACTCAGTTTGAAGAAGAGATCAAAAAAAGCCTCTTTATTACCTATCTGGCCCACACTCCGGGGATCGATTCGGCGAAAGCTTTTGTCGAAGAGATAAAGCGTCGTCATGCTGATGCTCGACATAATTGCTGGGCGTTTGTGGCTGGGAGGCCGCAAGACTCGATGTTGTGGGGGTTTAGTGATGATGGCGAACCATCCGGTACTGCGGGTAAGCCGATATTGGCTCAACTGACGGGTAGTGGTGTAGGTGAAATCACCGCGGTGGTTACCCGTTACTATGGCGGCGTACTGCTAGGAACCGGTGGGCTCGTTAAAGCCTATGGGGGCGGAGTGCAGCAAGCGCTCAAGCGACTTCAAACTATTGAGAAAAAAATCACCACATCTGTGCACCTGACGCTAGACTACGCCATGATTCCATTACTCCATTCCTTAATGGTGCAATTTTCAGCCATGGAAAGGGAGGCTCACTATAATGAACAAGTAGAGTTGATCTTGGAATTGGAAGCGTTGCAATGTGATGCTTTCACACAAGCCGTGATCAATAAAAGTGGCGCGAAAATACAGGTGAGTCGCTCACCGGAACACACTGTCAGAACTTAGCGAGTCAGCACAAACCATAATGCAATTTCGTTCAATTATCCGTATTGTCGGGCTTTTGCTCGCTCTGTTTAGCGTTTCTATGCTTGCGCCGGCGTTGGTGGCCTTAATCTACCGCGATGGCGCGGGTGTACCCTTTGTTTCAACTTTCTTTGTACTGTTGCTGTGTGGCGGCTTATTCTGGTTTCCTAACCGCCACCACAAGCATGAACTCAAAGCACGAGATGGCTTTTTAATTGTAGTGTTGTTTTGGACAGTAATCGGCAGCGCCGGTTCACTGCCTTTTCTGCTCGCAGCCGATCCCAACATCTCAGTAACCGATGCCTTCTTCGAATCCTTTTCGGCATTAACGACCACGGGAGCCACCGTGATTGTTGGGTTAGATGAATTACCTAAAGCGATCCTTTTTTATCGCCAATTTTTGCAATGGTTTGGTGGGATGGGGATCATCGTACTCGCAGTAGCCATTTTGCCTGTGCTCGGCATCGGTGGTATGCAGTTGTATCGAGCTGAAATCCCTGGACCAGTCAAAGACACCAAAGTCACCCCACGTATTGCAGAAACCGCAAAAGCACTTTGGTATATCTACTTAAGCTTAACCATTGCATGTGCCGCTGCGTTTTGGTTGGCTGGGATGACCCTCTTTGATGCAATCTGTCACAGCTTCTCGACCATCGCTATCGGTGGCTTTTCTACCCATGATGCCAGCATGGGCTATTTCGACAGTTATGCGATTAATCTTATTACCGTCATCTTTCTGCTGATTTCGTCGTGTAACTTCACTTTACATTACGCAGCTTTTGCTAGTGGTGGGGTACATCCGAAATACTATTGGCGTGATCCTGAATTTCGCGCTTTCTTTGTCATCCAAATTCTGCTGTTTGTGATCTGCTTTTCTGTGTTGCTGAAACACCATTCTTACGACAGCTTTTATCAAGCGTTTGACCAAGCGCTGTTTCAAACCGTATCCATATCAACAACAGCAGGTTTTACCACCACAGGATTTTCGGACTGGCCACTATTTTTACCTGTGTTATTACTCTTCTCTTCTTTTATAGGAGGATGCGCCGGTTCAACTGGTGGGGGAATGAAAGTGATCCGCGTGCTGTTACTGACCTTACAAGGGGCTAGGGAGATGAAACGTCTCGTTCACCCACGCGCCATTTACCCGATAAAACTCGGAGGTCGAGCACTCTCACAGCGTGTCGTGGATGCAGTATGGGGCTTCTTCTCCGCTTATGCGCTGGTGTTTGTGGTTTGTATGCTTGCGTTAATCGCCACGGGAATGGATGAACTCAGCGCATTTTCTGCAGTGGCCGCCACACTCAATAACTTAGGGCCAGGCCTTGGGGAAGCTGCTGTACATTTTGCGGATGTGAATGACAAAGCCAAATGGATTTTGATTGTGTCCATGCTCTTTGGCCGCTTAGAAATATTTACTTTACTGATCCTACTTACGCCCACATTCTGGCGTAGTTAGTGATAACACTGAGGAGAGAGCTGTGAAAGCATTACTGTTGTACTCAAGCCAAGAAGGTCAGACGCGGAAAATTATCGAACGCATCGCACAGCAGATGCCAGAATACGATTGTGACATCCAAGATCTGCATCTGGTAAGTGGTATCTCGTTGGCGGATTACGACAAAATCTTGATTGGCGCATCGATTCGTTATGGCCACCTCAACGACAAACTCTATCAGTTCATTCAACATCATCTTAACGACCTACGCAGTAATAAAGCCGCCTTCTTTTGCGTTAACCTTACTGCAAGAAAAGAAGAGCAAGGCAAAGATACGCCAGAAGGAAGCTCCTATATTCAAACCTTCTTGAAAAAATCGCCTTGGCAGCCAGAGCGTATCGCCGTATTTGCAGGGGCACTGTATTACCCACGCTACCGTTGGTTCGACAAAATGATGATACGTCTGATCATGACCTTAACGGGTGGAGAAACGGATACCAGAAAAGAAGTGGAGTACACCAACTGGAATAAAGTCTCTCAATTTGGTGAACAATTCCGCAATTGGTAGAGAAAACCATCACTTTCAGGGCTTGGTGACTCTTTTTTCATCGAACAGTGAAAAAAGACGAAAAAAAATCAAAAAAACACTTGTCAGTGTGAAGTAGATCTCTATAATGCGCCCTCACTGACACGGCAGACGCAACAAGCGTTAGCAGTGATTCAGTTTGGTATTTTAGGTGGCGAAGTCGCCAACGAAAATAAACTGAAAAAAGTGTTTGACACAACAGTTTATCTCGCTAAAATGGCCGCCTCTTCTGGAGCAGACCGCCAAGAAGAACGCTCTTTAACAATGTAAACCAATCAATCTGTGTGGGCACTCGTTGATGATAATCAAAAAAAATTTATCAATGAACTGAGTGACCATTTGAATGAGCAATCATTCAGCACAGTCAATTCACTCTCGAAAGAGAGTATCAGTATTCATTGAGCCGAAGCGAAAGCTTCAAAAAAACTTTTAATTGAAGAGTTTGATCATGGCTCAGATTGAACGCTGGCGGCAGGCCTAACACATGCAAGTCGAGCGGCAGCACAAAGGAACTTGTTCCTTGGGTGGCGAGCGGCGGACGGGTGAGTAATGCCTGGGAAATTGCCCGGTAGAGGGGGATAACCATTGGAAACGATGGCTAATACCGCATAACCTCGTAAGAGCAAAGCAGGGGACCTTCGGGCCTTGTGCTACCGGATATGCCCAGGTGGGATTAGCTAGTTGGTGAGGTAAGGGCTCACCAAGGCGACGATCCCTAGCTGGTCTGAGAGGATGATCAGCCACACTGGAACTGAGACACGGTCCAGACTCCTACGGGAGGCAGCAGTGGGGAATATTGCACAATGGGCGCAAGCCTGATGCAGCCATGCCGCGTGTATGAAGAAGGCCTTCGGGTTGTAAAGTACTTTCAGTAGGGAGGAAGGTGGTTAAGTTAATACCTTAATCATTTGACGTTACCTACAGAAGAAGCACCGGCTAACTCCGTGCCAGCAGCCGCGGTAATACGGAGGGTGCAAGCGTTAATCGGAATTACTGGGCGTAAAGCGCATGCAGGTGGTTTGTTAAGTCAGATGTGAAAGCCCTGGGCTCAACCTAGGAATCGCATTTGAAACTGACAAGCTAGAGTACTGTAGAGGGGGGTAGAATTTCAGGTGTAGCGGTGAAATGCGTAGAGATCTGAAGGAATACCGGTGGCGAAGGCGGCCCCCTGGACAGATACTGACACTCAGATGCGAAAGCGTGGGGAGCAAACAGGATTAGATACCCTGGTAGTCCACGCCGTAAACGATGTCTACTTGGAGGTTGTGCCCTAGAGGTGTGGCTTTCGGAGCTAACGCGTTAAGTAGACCGCCTGGGGAGTACGGTCGCAAGATTAAAACTCAAATGAATTGACGGGGGCCCGCACAAGCGGTGGAGCATGTGGTTTAATTCGATGCAACGCGAAGAACCTTACCTACTCTTGACATCCAGAGAAGCCAGCGGAGACGCAGGTGTGCCTTCGGGAGCTCTGAGACAGGTGCTGCATGGCTGTCGTCAGCTCGTGTTGTGAAATGTTGGGTTAAGTCCCGCAACGAGCGCAACCCTTATCCTTGTTTGCCAGCACGTAATGGTGGGAACTCCAGGGAGACTGCCGGTGATAAACCGGAGGAAGGTGGGGACGACGTCAAGTCATCATGGCCCTTACGAGTAGGGCTACACACGTGCTACAATGGCGTATACAGAGGGCAGCAAGACCGCGAGGTGGAGCGAATCTCACAAAGTACGTCGTAGTCCGGATTGGAGTCTGCAACTCGACTCCATGAAGTCGGAATCGCTAGTAATCGCAAATCAGAATGTTGCGGTGAATACGTTCCCGGGCCTTGTACACACCGCCCGTCACACCATGGGAGTGGGCTGCAAAAGAAGCAGGTAGTTTAACCTTCGGGAGGACGCTTGCCACTTTGTGGTTCATGACTGGGGTGAAGTCGTAACAAGGTAGCGCTAGGGGAACCTGGCGCTGGATCACCTCCTTACACGAAGATTATCGTGATGAGTGTCCACACAGATTGATTCGGTTTAGATTAGAGAAGAGTATCTTAGTGTCCCGTTCGTCTAGAGGCCTAGGACACCGCCCTTTCACGGCGGTAACAGGGGTTCGACTCCCCTACGGGATACCACTTCCCTTGAGAAGTTAATGGGTCGTTAGCTCAGTGGTAGAGCAGTTGGCTTTTAACCAATTGGTCATAGGTTCAAATCCTATACGACCCACCATTTCCTTCCTCCACAGGAAGTAAAACATGTGGGCGATTAGCTCAGTTGGGAGAGCACCTGCCTTACAAGCAGGGGGTCACTGGTTCGAACCCGGTATCGCCCACCACTCTTTAAGTATTTTTGGAATGAATTTCCAAACCACCCAACACTGCGTGGTTCGGATTTTTGCCGCCGAAAGTCCTTAAAAAGTGGCTCTTAGTGATAAGAAGTACTTTGCTCTTTAACAATTTGGAAAGCTGACAAAACAACAAATTATTGTTGTTTGTAAAGTTCTCAATGTTTATCGAAAGATAAACACCAACAACACATTCAAGTGTGCTTGGTATCGAATAAGACTTCGGTCTTGTTCAAATTTGAGTCCGGCAAAATCTGTCTCGCACTCATGTAAATTAAACGCGAGACAACTTAGGTTGTTTAAACAGCAACCCGAAACTCCTTCGGGTTGTATGGTTAAGTGACTAAGCGTACACGGTGGATGCCTGGGCAGTCAGAGGCGATGAAGGACGTACTAACTTGCGATAAGCGCAGATAAGGCAGTAAGAGCCGTTTGAGTCTGCGATTTCCGAATGGGGAAACCCAACTGCATAAGCAGTTACTGTTAACTGAATCCATAGGTTAACAGAGCAAACCGGGGGAACTGAAACATCTAAGTACCCCGAGGAGAAGAAATCAACCGAGATTCCGGTAGTAGCGGCGAGCGAACCTGGATTAGCCCTTAAGCACTCGGTGAAGTAGGTGAACAAGCTGGAAAGCTTGGCGATACAGGGTGATAGCCCCGTAACCGACGCTTCATCGAGCGTGAAATCGAGTAGGGCGGGACACGTGATATCCTGTCTGAATATGGGGGGACCATCCTCCAAGGCTAAATACTCCTGACTGACCGATAGTGAACCAGTACCGTGAGGGAAAGGCGAAAAGAACCCCTGTGAGGGGAGTGAAATAGAACCTGAAACCGTGTACGTACAAGCAGTAGGAGCACCTTCGTGGTGTGACTGCGTACCTTTTGTATAATGGGTCAGCGACTTATATTCAGTGGCAAGGTTAACCGTATAGGGGAGCCGTAGCGAAAGCGAGTCTTAACTGGGCGTTCAGTCTCTGGATATAGACCCGAAACCGGGTGATCTAGCCATGGGCAGGTTGAAGGTTGAGTAACATCAACTGGAGGACCGAACCGACTAATGTTGAAAAATTAGCGGATGACTTGTGGCTAGGGGTGAAAGGCCAATCAAACTCGGAGATAGCTGGTTCTCCCCGAAAGCTATTTAGGTAGCGCCTCGGACGAATACTACTGGGGGTAGAGCACTGTTAAGGCTAGGGGGTCATCCCGACTTACCAACCCTTTGCAAACTCCGAATACCAGTAAGTACTATCCGGGAGACACACGGCGGGTGCTAACGTCCGTCGTGGAGAGGGAAACAACCCAGACCGCCAGCTAAGGTCCCAAAGTATTGCTAAGTGGGAAACGATGTGGGAAGGCTTAGACAGCTAGGATGTTGGCTTAGAAGCAGCCATCATTTAAAGAAAGCGTAATAGCTCACTAGTCGAGTCGGCCTGCGCGGAAGATGTAACGGGGCTAAGCAATACACCGAAGCTGCGGCAATGTCTTTTAGACATTGGGTAGGGGAGCGTTCTGTAAGCCGTTGAAGGTGAATCGTAAGGTTTGCTGGAGGTATCAGAAGTGCGAATGCTGACATGAGTAACGACAAGGGGGGTGAAAAACCTCCCCGCCGGAAGACCAAGGGTTCCTGTCCAACGTTAATCGGGGCAGGGTGAGTCGACCCCTAAGGTGAGGCCGAAAGGCGTAATCGATGGGAAACGGGTTAATATTCCCGTACTTCTGACTATTGCGATGGGGGGACGGAGAAGGCTAGGTGGGCCAGGCGACGGTTGTCCTGGTTCAAGTGCGTAGGCTTGAGAGTTAGGTAAATCCGGCTCTCTCTAAGGCTGAGACACGACGTCGAGCTACTACGGTAGTGAAGTCATTGATGCCATGCTTCCAGGAAAAGCCTCTAAGCTTCAGATAGTCAGGAATCGTACCCCAAACCGACACAGGTGGTCGGGTAGAGAATACCAAGGCGCTTGAGAGAACTCGGGTGAAGGAACTAGGCAAAATGGTACCGTAACTTCGGGAGAAGGTACGCTCTTGATGGTGAAGTCCCTCGCGGATGGAGCTGACGAGAGTCGCAGATACCAGGTGGCTGCAACTGTTTATTAAAAACACAGCACTGTGCAAAATCGCAAGATGACGTATACGGTGTGACGCCTGCCCGGTGCCGGAAGGTTAATTGATGGGGTTAGCGCAAGCGAAGCTCTTGATCGAAGCCCCGGTAAACGGCGGCCGTAACTATAACGGTCCTAAGGTAGCGAAATTCCTTGTCGGGTAAGTTCCGACCTGCACGAATGGCGTAATGATGGCCACGCTGTCTCCACCCGAGACTCAGTGAAATTGAAATCGCTGTGAAGATGCAGTGTACCCGCGGCTAGACGGAAAGACCCCGTGAACCTTTACTACAGCTTGGCACTGAACATTGAACCTACATGTGTAGGATAGGTGGGAGGCTATGAAGACGTGACGCTAGTTGCGTTGGAGCCGTCCTTGAAATACCACCCTTGTATGTTTGATGTTCTAACTTAGACCCGTTATCCGGGTTGAGGACAGTGCCTGGTGGGTAGTTTGACTGGGGCGGTCTCCTCCCAAAGAGTAACGGAGGAGCACGAAGGTGGGCTAATCACGGTTGGACATCGTGAGGTTAGTGCAATGGCATAAGCCCGCTTAACTGCGAGAATGACGGTTCGAGCAGGTGCGAAAGCAGGTCATAGTGATCCGGTGGTTCTGTATGGAAGGGCCATCGCTCAACGGATAAAAGGTACTCCGGGGATAACAGGCTGATACCGCCCAAGAGTTCATATCGACGGCGGTGTTTGGCACCTCGATGTCGGCTCATCACATCCTGGGGCTGAAGTCGGTCCCAAGGGTATGGCTGTTCGCCATTTAAAGTGGTACGCGAGCTGGGTTTAGAACGTCGTGAGACAGTTCGGTCCCTATCTGCCGTGGGCGTTGGAAGATTGAAGGGGGCTGCTCCTAGTACGAGAGGACCGGAGTGGACGAACCTCTGGTGTTCGGGTTGTGTCGCCAGACGCATTGCCCGGTAGCTAAGTTCGGAATCGATAACCGCTGAAAGCATCTAAGCGGGAAGCGAGCCCTGAGATGAGTCTTCCCTGACAGTTTAACTGTCCTAAAGGGTTGTTCGAGACTAGAACGTTGATAGGCAGGGTGTGTAAGCGTTGTGAGGCGTTGAGCTAACCTGTACTAATTGCCCGTGAGGCTTAACCATACAACACCCAAGGGGTTTTGTAGTGGACTCAAAGTTAAGCGCATAAGAATGTGTGTGAGAATGAAAACAGCTTTCCAGATTTTAAAATTTTGCTTGGCGACCATAGCGTTTTGGACCCACCTGACTCCATCCCGAACTCAGAAGTGAAACGAAACAGCGTCGATGGTAGTGTGGGGTTTCCCCATGTGAGAGTAGAACATCGCCAGGCTCCTATTTATTTTCACTTTTTAAAAGTGAAGACAAAAGGTCCGACCAGTCTAGCAATAGACGAGTCACCATAAAGTTCTAAAAATTTTAGAGTTTTATGTTGACTTTCAAAGTGGGAAGCGTATTATACGCACCTCGCTGACGTGCTAAAGCACTGAAAGCCAAGCTCTTTAACAATATAAACCAATCAATCTGTGTGGGCACTCGTTGATGATAATCAAAAAAGATTTATCAATGAACTGAGTGACCATTTGAATGAGCAATCATTCAGCACAGTCAATTCACTCTCGAAAGAGAGTGTCAGTATTCATTGAGCCGAAGCGAAAGCTTCAAAAAAACTTTTAATTGAAGAGTTTGATCATGGCTCAGATTGAACGCTGGCGGCAGGCCTAACACATGCAAGTCGAGCGGCAGCACAGAGGAACTTGTTCCTTGGGTGGCGAGCGGCGGACGGGTGAGTAATGCCTGGGAAATTGCCCGGTAGAGGGGGATAACCATTGGAAACGATGGCTAATACCGCATAACCTCGCAAGAGCAAAGCAGGGGACCTTCGGGCCTTGTGCTACCGGATATGCCCAGGTGGGATTAGCTAGTTGGTGAGGTAAGGGCTCACCAAGGCGACGATCCCTAGCTGGTCTGAGAGGATGATCAGCCACACTGGAACTGAGACACGGTCCAGACTCCTACGGGAGGCAGCAGTGGGGAATATTGCACAATGGGCGCAAGCCTGATGCAGCCATGCCGCGTGTATGAAGAAGGCCTTCGGGTTGTAAAGTACTTTCAGTAGGGAGGAAGGTGGTTAAGTTAATACCTTAATCATTTGACGTTACCTACAGAAGAAGCACCGGCTAACTCCGTGCCAGCAGCCGCGGTAATACGGAGGGTGCAAGCGTTAATCGGAATTACTGGGCGTAAAGCGCATGCAGGTGGTTTGTTAAGTCAGATGTGAAAGCCCTGGGCTCAACCTAGGAATCGCATTTGAAACTGACAAGCTAGAGTACTGTAGAGGGGGGTAGAATTTCAGGTGTAGCGGTGAAATGCGTAGAGATCTGAAGGAATACCGGTGGCGAAGGCGGCCCCCTGGACAGATACTGACACTCAGATGCGAAAGCGTGGGGAGCAAACAGGATTAGATACCCTGGTAGTCCACGCCGTAAACGATGTCTACTTGGAGGTTGTGCCCTAGAGGTGTGGCTTTCGGAGCTAACGCGTTAAGTAGACCGCCTGGGGAGTACGGTCGCAAGATTAAAACTCAAATGAATTGACGGGGGCCCGCACAAGCGGTGGAGCATGTGGTTTAATTCGATGCAACGCGAAGAACCTTACCTACTCTTGACATCCAGAGAAGCCAGCGGAGACGCAGGTGTGCCTTCGGGAGCTCTGAGACAGGTGCTGCATGGCTGTCGTCAGCTCGTGTTGTGAAATGTTGGGTTAAGTCCCGCAACGAGCGCAACCCTTATCCTTGTTTGCCAGCACGTAATGGTGGGAACTCCAGGGAGACTGCCGGTGATAAACCGGAGGAAGGTGGGGACGACGTCAAGTCATCATGGCCCTTACGAGTAGGGCTACACACGTGCTACAATGGCGTATACAGAGGGCAGCAAGACCGCGAGGTGGAGCGAATCTCACAAAGTACGTCGTAGTCCGGATTGGAGTCTGCAACTCGACTCCATGAAGTCGGAATCGCTAGTAATCGCAAATCAGAATGTTGCGGTGAATACGTTCCCGGGCCTTGTACACACCGCCCGTCACACCATGGGAGTGGGCTGCAAAAGAAGCAGGTAGTTTAACCTTCGGGAGGACGCTTGCCACTTTGTGGTTCATGACTGGGGTGAAGTCGTAACAAGGTAGCGCTAGGGGAACCTGGCGCTGGATCACCTCCTTACACGAAGATTATCGTGATGAGTGTCCACACAGATTGATTCGGTTTAGATTAGAGAAGAGTATCTTAGTGTCCCGTTCGTCTAGAGGCCTAGGACACCGCCCTTTCACGGCGGTAACAGGGGTTCGACTCCCCTACGGGATACCATCTTTAAGTGCATTCGATGAGTGTTTTTAAAAATGGTTTTCATCAGAAAATCTTGCTCTTTAACAATTTGGAAAGCTGACAAAACAACAATTTATTGTTGTTTGTAAAGTTCTCAATGTTTATCGAAAGATAAACACCAACAACACATTCAAGTGTGCTTGGTATCGAATAAGACTTCGGTCTTGTTCAAAATTTGAGTCCGGCAAAATCTGTCTCGCACTCATGTAAATTAAACGCGAGACAACTTAGGTTGTTTAAACAGCAACCCGAAACTCCTTCGGGTTGTATGGTTAAGTGACTAAGCGTACACGGTGGATGCCTGGGCAGTCAGAGGCGATGAAGGACGTACTAACTTGCGATAAGCGCAGATAAGGCAGTAAGAGCCGTTTGAGTCTGCGATTTCCGAATGGGGAAACCCAACTGCATAAGCAGTTACTGTTAACTGAATCCATAGGTTAACAGAGCAAACCGGGGGAACTGAAACATCTAAGTACCCCGAGGAGAAGAAATCAACCGAGATTCCGGTAGTAGCGGCGAGCGAACCTGGATTAGCCCTTAAGCACTCGGTGAAGTAGGTGAACAAGCTGGAAAGCTTGGCGATACAGGGTGATAGCCCCGTAACCGACGCTTCATCGAGCGTGAAATCGAGTAGGGCGGGACACGTGATATCCTGTCTGAATATGGGGGGACCATCCTCCAAGGCTAAATACTCCTGACTGACCGATAGTGAACCAGTACCGTGAGGGAAAGGCGAAAAGAACCCCTGTGAGGGGAGTGAAATAGAACCTGAAACCGTGTACGTACAAGCAGTAGGAGCACCTTCGTGGTGTGACTGCGTACCTTTTGTATAATGGGTCAGCGACTTATATTCAGTGGCAAGGTTAACCGTATAGGGGAGCCGTAGCGAAAGCGAGTCTTAACTGGGCGTTCAGTCTCTGGATATAGACCCGAAACCGGGTGATCTAGCCATGGGCAGGTTGAAGGTTGAGTAACATCAACTGGAGGACCGAACCGACTAATGTTGAAAAATTAGCGGATGACTTGTGGCTAGGGGTGAAAGGCCAATCAAACTCGGAGATAGCTGGTTCTCCCCGAAAGCTATTTAGGTAGCGCCTCGGACGAATACTACTGGGGGTAGAGCACTGTTAAGGCTAGGGGGTCATCCCGACTTACCAACCCTTTGCAAACTCCGAATACCAGTAAGTACTATCCGGGAGACACACGGCGGGTGCTAACGTCCGTCGTGGAGAGGGAAACAACCCAGACCGCCAGCTAAGGTCCCAAAGTATTGCTAAGTGGGAAACGATGTGGGAAGGCTTAGACAGCTAGGATGTTGGCTTAGAAGCAGCCATCATTTAAAGAAAGCGTAATAGCTCACTAGTCGAGTCGGCCTGCGCGGAAGATGTAACGGGGCTAAGCAATACACCGAAGCTGCGGCAATGTCTTTTAGACATTGGGTAGGGGAGCGTTCTGTAAGCCGTTGAAGGTGAATCGTAAGGTTTGCTGGAGGTATCAGAAGTGCGAATGCTGACATGAGTAACGACAAGGGGGGTGAAAAACCTCCCCGCCGGAAGACCAAGGGTTCCTGTCCAACGTTAATCGGGGCAGGGTGAGTCGACCCCTAAGGTGAGGCCGAAAGGCGTAATCGATGGGAAACGGGTTAATATTCCCGTACTTCTGACTATTGCGATGGGGGGACGGAGAAGGCTAGGTGGGCCAGGCGACGGTTGTCCTGGTTCAAGTGCGTAGGCTTGAGAGTTAGGTAAATCCGGCTCTCTCTAAGGCTGAGACACGACGTCGAGCTACTACGGTAGTGAAGTCATTGATGCCATGCTTCCAGGAAAAGCCTCTAAGCTTCAGATAGTCAGGAATCGTACCCCAAACCGACACAGGTGGTCGGGTAGAGAATACCAAGGCGCTTGAGAGAACTCGGGTGAAGGAACTAGGCAAAATGGTACCGTAACTTCGGGAGAAGGTACGCTCTTGATGGTGAAGTCCCTCGCGGATGGAGCTGACGAGAGTCGCAGATACCAGGTGGCTGCAACTGTTTATTAAAAACACAGCACTGTGCAAAATCGCAAGATGACGTATACGGTGTGACGCCTGCCCGGTGCCGGAAGGTTAATTGATGGGGTTAGCGCAAGCGAAGCTCTTGATCGAAGCCCCGGTAAACGGCGGCCGTAACTATAACGGTCCTAAGGTAGCGAAATTCCTTGTCGGGTAAGTTCCGACCTGCACGAATGGCGTAATGATGGCCACGCTGTCTCCACCCGAGACTCAGTGAAATTGAAATCGCTGTGAAGATGCAGTGTACCCGCGGCTAGACGGAAAGACCCCGTGAACCTTTACTACAGCTTGGCACTGAACATTGAACCTACATGTGTAGGATAGGTGGGAGGCTATGAAGACGTGACGCTAGTTGCGTTGGAGCCGTCCTTGAAATACCACCCTTGTATGTTTGATGTTCTAACTTAGACCCGTTATCCGGGTTGAGGACAGTGCCTGGTGGGTAGTTTGACTGGGGCGGTCTCCTCCCAAAGAGTAACGGAGGAGCACGAAGGTGGGCTAATCACGGTTGGACATCGTGAGGTTAGTGCAATGGCATAAGCCCGCTTAACTGCGAGAATGACGGTTCGAGCAGGTGCGAAAGCAGGTCATAGTGATCCGGTGGTTCTGTATGGAAGGGCCATCGCTCAACGGATAAAAGGTACTCCGGGGATAACAGGCTGATACCGCCCAAGAGTTCATATCGACGGCGGTGTTTGGCACCTCGATGTCGGCTCATCACATCCTGGGGCTGAAGTCGGTCCCAAGGGTATGGCTGTTCGCCATTTAAAGTGGTACGCGAGCTGGGTTTAGAACGTCGTGAGACAGTTCGGTCCCTATCTGCCGTGGGCGTTGGAAGATTGAAGGGGGCTGCTCCTAGTACGAGAGGACCGGAGTGGACGAACCTCTGGTGTTCGGGTTGTGTCGCCAGACGCATTGCCCGGTAGCTAAGTTCGGAATCGATAACCGCTGAAAGCATCTAAGCGGGAAGCGAGCCCTGAGATGAGTCTTCCCTGACAGTTTAACTGTCCTAAAGGGTTGTTCGAGACTAGAACGTTGATAGGCAGGGTGTGTAAGCGTTGTGAGGCGTTGAGCTAACCTGTACTAATTGCCCGTGAGGCTTAACCATACAACACCCAAGGGGTTTTGTAGTGGACTCAAAGCTAAGCGCATAAGAATGTGTGTGAGAATGAAAACAGCTTTCCAGATTATTCTCTAGAAATAGAGAGAAAGAATTTGCTTGGCGACCATAGCGTTTTGGACCCACCTGACTCCATCCCGAACTCAGAAGTGAAACGAAACAGCGTCGATGGTAGTGTGGGGTTTCCCCATGTGAGAGTAGAACATCGCCAGGCTTTAAATCTCGCTGATAGTGTCACCACGCTATTAGCACACAATTTGCGGAGAGATGGCTGAGTGGTTGAAAGCACCGGTCTTGAAAACCGGCGATGGTTAATAGCTATCCTAGGGTTCAAATCCCTATCTCTCCGCCACTATTAAGAAAGGCCGCTGATAATTCAGCGGCCTTTTTGCATTCTGTCATTTTGATTTTCAATAAAAAGGTTATCGATAAAGTAGCGATAATTTATTCATCTAAAGTTCTTTATTTATCAACAACGCTTTTCTTTATAGAAACGACCCGCCACAGCGCTTGGACAAGTGGGTTGTCTAGTTGCGAACGCTTACAACAAACACCTAGTTGAAAGGGTTTTATCGGCATGAAGTTTAAGCGTTGAACCTTGTCACGTACGGGGCTGTTGTTAATAACTACATCCGGAGCAATCCCGACCCCACATCCCAGAGCGACTAAACTGACTATCGCTTCATGCCCTGCGATCTGCGCGTAGATATTGGGTTTAATCTTCATCTGCTTAAACCAGGTATTGGCTCTATCTCGTGCGGTTCCCGACTCGGGAACAATAAACGGGATCGCGTTCCAATCAGGCTGCTCTTTTTGTAGTTCATCGACAAAGCTGCTGATCCCAAGCGGTGCAATGACTGACAGAGGAATCTCACTAATAGTGGCGAACTCGATACGGCTCGGCAGTTGTTCTGGCATTGCTGAAATCGCAATATCAGCTTCATCTTGCAGAATCTTATCGATCGCTTGCGCCGGATCGCCAGTCAGCAATTTGAACTCGATATACGGGTGTTTGAGGCGAAATGAACTCAGAAGCTCTGGTAAGTGGCTATAGCTTGCGGTAACCGAGCAAAACAGCTTTATCTCGCCACGCAGTTCTTGGCTATGGTCGCTAAGTTCTGTCGTGAGTTGCCGCCAATCGTTAATAATGCGTGCCGCGACAGGAAGTAATCGATGAGCGGCTGGTGTCAATTCGACACTGCGATTATCGCGCAGAAATAGCGTGTGGCCTAAGTCCTGCTCAAGCTTCTGTATTTGTCGACTTAGAGCGGAAGGGCTGAGATGCATCGCCGCCGCCGTTTTACTGAAGTTTTTGCAGTCACAAAGATGGATGAATATCTGCAAGGTTTTGATGTTCACAAAAGAGTCCTATGTTGCATTTGTTGCAATAACTAGTTGTGAATATATCACTTTGCGCAATTTTGTCTCTGGCTTAGTATGAGTTTATTCGGTCATATCGCACCGACTTAACGGAATCATTTATTAAGGAGCACCCACATGGCGAATTATTTCAATACGCTCAACTTGCGTGAACAGTTGGATCAACTTGGTCGTTGCCGTTTTATGGCGCGTGAAGAGTTTGCAACCGAAGCTGACTACCTAAAAGGTAAGAAAGTGGTGATCGTGGGCTGTGGTGCTCAAGGCCTGAACCAAGGCCTAAACATGCGTGATTCTGGTTTAGATGTTTCTTACGCTTTGCGTCAGGCTGCGATTGATGAACAGCGTCAGTCATTCAAAAATGCAAAAAACAATGGTTTTAACGTTGGCAGTTATGAGCAACTTATTCCGACAGCGGATTTGGTGGTTAACCTGACTCCTGATAAGCAGCATACCAGTGTTGTTAATGCCGTTATGCCACTGATGAAACAAGGTGCAGCGCTGGGTTACTCACACGGATTTAATATCGTTGAAGAGGGTATGCAGATCCGTAAAGACATCACGGTTGTGATGGTGGCACCAAAATGCCCTGGTACGGAAGTTCGCGAAGAATATAAACGTGGTTTCGGTGTTCCGACTCTGATCGCAGTTCACCCAGAAAATGATCCACAAGGTGAAGGTTGGGAAATTGCGAAAGCGTGGGCAGCTGCAACAGGTGGCCATCGCGCGGGTTGTTTGGCTTCTTCTTTCGTTGCAGAAGTAAAATCCGATCTGATGGGCGAGCAAACCATTTTGTGTGGCATGCTGCAAGCGGGTTCTATCGTCTGTTACGAGAAGATGGTTGCTGATGGTATCGATCCTGGTTATGCAGGTAAGCTTCTACAATTTGGTTGGGAGACCGTGACTGAAGCACTGAAGTTTGGTGGTATCACGCATATGATGGATCGCCTCTCTAACCCTGCCAAAATCAGAGCATTTGAGTTGTCTGAAGAGCTGAAAGATTTGATGCGTCCTCTGTACAACAAGCATATGGATGACATCATCTCTGGCCATTTCTCAAGCACCATGATGGCTGACTGGGCGAATGACGATAAAGATCTGTTTGGCTGGCGTGCAGAAACGGCTGAGACTGCATTCGAGAACTACCCAACAACAGATGTGAAAATTGCAGAACAAGAATACTTTGATAACGGTATTTTGATGATTGCAATGGTGCGCGCTGGGGTTGAGCTAGCGTTTGAAGCGATGACCGCTTCAGGCATCATCGATGAATCGGCTTACTATGAATCACTGCATGAGCTACCACTGATTGCGAATACTGTGGCTCGTAAGCGTCTGTATGAAATGAACGTGGTGATTTCTGACACGGCTGAGTACGGTAACTACCTATTTGCGAATGTTGCTGTACCGCTACTGCGTGAAAAGTTCATGCCGAAAGTAGGCACGGATGTGATTGGCAAAGGTTTGGGTGCGGTATCTAACCAAGTGGATAACGCCACACTGATCGAAGTAAACAGCATCATCCGTAATCATCCAGTGGAGTACATTGGCGAAGAATTGCGCGGCTATATGAAAGATATGAAGCGTATCGCGGTGGGTGATTAATTCCTTAATTTAGTTTTCCAAAGCAAACACAACAACACAATATAATAAAAACCAAGAAGGCTTAGTCGAATGACTAAGCCTTTCTTTATTGGGTCACTCAGTCACTGAGTGTTTAGTCTATGGCTCTAGCGTTTATTTATCGGCTAATTTAGCTTCGAGTTCGGCCATTTTCTGTTCTAATTCTGTCAGCTTCTGGCGAGTACGTAATAAAACCTGGGTCTGAACATCAAACTCTTCACGGCTTACCACATCCAGTTTATTGAGTTGGCCTTGAATGACCTGACGCACTTTCTGTTCTACATCAGCACCCAGTTCTTTGACGGGTTGTGGCATGGCTTCATGGATTTGCTTGGCGATCTGCTCGAGTTTTTTGGCATCAAACATAGTAATTCTCCTGTTAAGTTGCCAACATTCTATGCAATTCAGCTAGGGATGTCGTTAGATTGGATAATAAAAAAGGCCATCGAAATGGCCTTTTGTGATGAGACTGAATATTGGATTACAGCTGACGATGAGCCGCTTTGGCTTCATCAATGCGGGCCAACTTCTCCAGATCTTTGTCTTCGACAAACACCGGCAGTGGTTTGTGTTTCTCTGCGAGGTAGCTGTAAATCACAGGTAGTACAAACAGAGTAAACAGTGTGCCGATCGCCAAACCAGAGACGATAACGATACCAATACTGAAGCGCTGAGCAGCCCCTGCCCCTGTTGCGTACATCAGAGGGATGAGGCCTGCGATCATCGCCGCAGTAGTCATCAGGATTGGACGTAGACGCACTTTCGCAGCATGCATGACGGCATCGATACGGCTGAGTTTGTTGTGTAGTTGCTCTTCTTTAGCTACTTCACAGATCAAAATACCGTGTTTGGTAATAAGACCCACTAGGGTGATCAAACCTACTTGCGAATAGATGTTCATCGTTGCCGTACCCCAAGCCAGTGCGATCAACGCACCACAGACGGCGAGTGGTACAGACACCATGATTACTAGCGGATCTTTCAATGATTCAAACTGAATCGCCAGAACTAAGAAGATGATCGCCAATGCCAGACCAAACGTTGCGTAGAGTGCGCTACCTTCAGTGACGTACTGGCGAGCTTCACCCATGTAGTCATGGCTGTAGCCTTTTGGTAGTTTGCTGCTTGCCAAGTTTTCAAACCAATTGATGGCATCACCCATTGCGGTACCTGGCGAAGGTACTGCACCTACGGTAGCAGAGTTCAACTGGTTGAAGTGTGGCAAAGAGCGAGGCTCCGCGACGACATCAATCGTGATCAGGCTGCCCAATGGAATCACTTTGCCATCTGCCGCACGAACGTAGTAGTTGTTCATGGATTCAGGGTTGAGACGCCATTTACGTTCAACTTGTGGGATCACTTCGTAAGAACGGCCGTTGAGGTCGATACGGTTAACATAACCGTCGGCCATCATGGTGCTGAGAGTGATACCAATATCTTGCATGGTCACGCCGTAAGCACCGGCTTTGTCTTTATCGATATTGATTTTCATCGTTGCCGAATCGAAGTTGAGGTCAAGATCCGAGTACACGAACATTGGGCTTGATTTTACTTCGGTCAGAATGTCAGTCGCGATAGTAAACAGACTTTCAAAGCTGTTTGGTGTCGTGATCACAAACTGGATCGGTAGACCAGAACCTGCGCCAGGTAGCTCTGGCATCTGGAACGCGGTTACTGCCATGCCTGGGATCTCTTTTACCAAGGTTCCCACACGGTTAGTCACTTCCGCTTGGCTCGCTTCACGCTGACTCCATGGAACCATAGAGGCAATACCAAAGGCCTGATTCGAGTTAGGCACACCGGTAAACACTTGAGCAAACTGTACTTCTGGCTGATCAGACAGAATTTGGTTCACGTCATGCATCGTATTAGCCAGATAATCGAGGTTAGCGTTAGAAGGGCCAGTGCCCATCAACATGACTACCCCTTTATCTTCCGATGGTGCCAGCTCACTTGGAATGAACTTGAACAGCATAGGAAGGCTAGCAAATACGATAAATGCAAACGCGATAACCACAGGACGATGTGCCATGACGGCGCTGAGCATACGCTCGTAGCGTGCTGTCATGCGATCCAGTAAATGGTGTACCTTGAGTTCAAACTTGTTCGGAGCTTCATTTGCCTTGAGCATTTTTGAACACATCATCGGTGATAACGTCAGTGCGATAATCCCCGAAACAAATACCGCCCCCGCTAGCGTAAGAGCAAACTCTTTGAATAGCGCACCCGTAATACCGCCCATCAATGCGATGGGGGCATACACCGCACCTAAGGTGAGCGTCATAGCAACAACGGGGATCGCAATCTCACGGGTACCGATAATGGCAGCGCGGAAAGGTGATTCCCCTTCTTTGATGTGGCGATCAACGTTTTCTAGAACCACGATCGCATCATCAACCACCAGACCGATGGCAAGTACCATGGCGAGTAGAGTCATCAGGTTCCAAGAGAACCCCATCATCTGCATCACCATCGCAACACCAATCAGTGAAAGCGGGATGGTTATAATCGGGATCAGTACCGCACGTAGTGAGCCCAAGAACAGAGTGATCACCACCAGAACGATCAACGCTGCTTCTACGATGGTTTTAATAACCTCATGGATCGATTCGTTGATTGCAACCGTTGAATCATACAACACGTTCATCTTGATGTTGCTTGGCATGTTCTTCTGCAATTCTGGCAGCATGTCGAGCACATCTTTCGCGATATTGATTGGGTTAGCACTTGGCGCAGCGTTGATTGCCGCTACCACAGCTTCACGGCCATTGGCGCTAGCACGATAGGTATCATGGCTTTTAGCTAAGGTGACTTTGGCGATATCACCAAGACGCGTCACATTACCTTTTTCAGCTTTAATCACTAGATTTTCTAGCTCATCTACCGTGGAGACCTGAGTATCGGCACTGCCGTTATAGAGAACAAACTCTCCTGTGGCTTGGCCGGTGGCCGACTGATAGTTGTTGGCATTGAGAATGCTCATCACATCAGTTGCAGACATATTGAGTGCTGCCATTTTTGCAGGATCAAGCCAGACGCGCAGTGCGTATTTCATACCTCCGTACAGATCGATACTCGACACACCATTAACGGCGTAAAGCTGTGGATTAACCACGCGCTCTAGGTAGTCAGTGATCTGGCTAGAAGCCAGCTCTTCACTGGTGAAACCGATGTAAAGTACCGCAGTCGTTGAACCAGTCGACATGGTTACGGTTGGATCTTCCGACTCTTTAGGAAGCTGAGAACGAACGGAGTTGGTTTTAGCCAAAACATCCGACAACGCCGCGTTAGGATCGGTGTTGAGTTTCATGGTTACCGTAATCGTTGAGCGGCCGAGTACCGACTGTGAGGTCATGTAATCGATGTTATCCGCTTGCGCGACCGCTTGTTCCAAAGGTTGAGTAATAAAGCCTTGGACGAGGTCGGCACTCGCACCATAGTAACTGGTGGTTACCGTCACGACGGTATTGGTCATTTCAGGGTATTCGCGCACCTGCATTTTGAACACGGCTTGTAAACCAAGCAGAACGATCAAAAAGCTGATGGATACCGCTAAAACTGGACGTTTTATAAAAACATCAGTAAAGCGCATGATGCCTCCGCTTACAGCATTGGGGTTTCAGCTGGTGGTGTAGTTGCATCGCTCTCGACAACACGAACTTTTGCACCATTACTTAGACGAACTTGACCTGTAGTCACCACGACATCGCCCGGTTTTACGCCTTCAAGAATGTGAGCAATAGACTTAGTTCGCTCACCCACTTTCACCACATGTTGCTGCACACGTTTTTCACCGTTTTCTTCGGTGATCACATACACATTATCGCCGTAGAGTGTGTAAGTAATGGCGGTTTGTGGCAGGGTGACTTGGTTGTCTAGCTTAGGCAGAATAATGTTGGCACGTGCAAACATACCGCTACGCAGCTTGCCATCACTATTTGGGATATTCGCTTGCACTTGGATCAGGCCACTTTGTACGCTTACCGCGGGTTCAATTGCTGAAATCGAGCCTTTGAATGACGTTTGTGGATAGGCATCGACAAAAATATCGACTTCCTGATTGAGTGAAATACGCGAAATATCCGTTTGAGGCACAGTAAAACGTAGGCGCATTACGCTGGTATCTTCCAAGCGCACAATATCGGTGCCTGGTTGCAGGTATTGGCCTAGAAACACATTACGAATACCGATCACACCAGCAAAAGGGGCTTTGATTTCACGGCGAGCAATGGTCGCTTTCAGGCTTTCAATGTCTGCTGCTAATGCGTAGTAGTTGGCTTCCGCTTCATCGTAAGACTCTTTCGAGATAGAGCCTTTTGTAAATAGACCTTTATAACGCTCATACTTGGCTTTTGCTGCCGGAAGACGAGCTTCTGAGCTTTTTAAGTTCGCTTTTTCTACTGCGGAATCGAGTAGAACTAGAGGCTGATCTTTCGCCACTTGGGTGCCCGACTCAAACGTAATTTGATCAATGACGCCCGCCGTTTCCGTGGTTAGCGTTACCCCTTGATTAGGTTCAATAAAACCAATCGCTTCAATGACAGGTACCCAGTCGACAGGATTGACAGTGGTTACCGTGACTGGAAACTCAGGTTCTGGGCGATTGGCGAGATACTCGGCAATTTTCTTTTGTTTGAAAAGGTTGAAGCCTATCACGCTGCCAAAAAGCAGGATGGCGATAAGCAACATAAAGAATGTCCACTTTTTCATTCTGGTGCGAACTCCAAATTAGTGTTGAGTAATAGCATCCCAACTGGCTTGAATCATCGCATCGAGAGTTGAATCATCCAGTTGATAAAAACCTAAAGCGTATTGACGAGCAAGAGTGATAGCGGTTTCAAAACTCAGTGCAGAAAGAAGACGATTATCGAGAGGTTTGAAGAGTCCCTGCTGCTTTCCTTGGTCGAATAGCAATTCGACTTTGGCAAACATTTTCCGCTCTAGTTCCCTTACATTGCAACAAGTTGTTGTTGGTAAAGACTCATACTGCACTCGATTACTGATAATGTCACGACAAGAGCCAGCCAACGTCCAAATATTAAGCCACATAGTACGGAAGCATTCCTGCAAAGACATGTCATCTTGGATATTGGTTTGCACCACTTCTGCGATTTGTTGACTGACATGCAAACGCACCTCAGTCAGCAGATGATCTTTATCGCGGAAGTAGCGATAAATCGTTCCAGTCGCCATATTCGCCGTTTTAGCCAATTTATGCATCGAGAGTCCTTGAAACCCTTGTTCTGCAATTAATTTTTCTGCGGCGATTAAGATCTGGAGTTGTTTATCGTAGTGCACCAACTCGGACATCACATTTCTCTGCAAATGAACGGTTGTTCATTATAGCGGCTAATACCCCCTGTTTTGCAATACACTTGTGCAGTAAATTTTCATAAAGGCAGTTTCTTTATTGGTAATCCGCTGCCAGAGGATTATTATTGGCGGCTGAATTGTGAAGACTGAGAGCACCATGAAGCTGAACCCAAGACAAGATGAAGCCGTCAAATACGTCTCCGGACCCTGTCTGGTACTGGCGGGTGCAGGCTCGGGCAAAACTCGCGTTATCACCAATAAAATTGCTTATTTGGTTCAACAGTGTGGCTATAAAGCACGCAATATTGCGGCAGTGACGTTTACCAATAAAGCCGCGCGTGAAATGAAAGAGCGCGTTGCTCAAACGCTTGGTAAAGGTGAGTCGCGCGGATTAATGGTGTCCACCTTCCATACCCTTGGTTTAAATATCATTCGCCGTGAATTCAAGGCTCTCGGCCTTAAAGCGGGCTTTTCACTGTTTGACGATCAAGATCAGCTCGCGCTACTCAAAGAATTGACTGAAAAGCAGCTCGATGGCGATAAAGATCTGCTCCGTTTGTTACTCAGCACCATTTCCAACTGGAAAAATGACATGCTGACTCCGCCACAAGCCAAGGCAATGGCGAAAGGAGAACAGCAGCAGCTTTTTGCACACTGTTTTGAGCTTTACCAAAAACAGATGCAGTCTTACAACGCGCTTGATTTTGATGATTTGATTTTACTCCCCGTACTGCTACTGCGTAGTAGTGAAGAAGTCCGCCAGCGCTGGCAAAATCGTATTCGCTATTTGTTGGTGGACGAATATCAAGACACGAACTCTAGCCAGTATGAGCTGGTTAAACTGTTAGTTGGAGAGCGTGGCCGCTTGACCGTGGTAGGGGATGATGACCAGTCTATCTACTCATGGCGCGGTGCCAAGCCACAAAACTTGGTCTTGCTAGGTGAAGACTTTCCGAGTTTAAAGCTGATTAAGTTGGAGCAAAATTACCGTTCCACGAGCCGTATTTTGCGTGCCGCCAATATCTTGATTGCGAATAACCCCCATGTGTATCAAAAAGCACTGTTTTCTGAGTTAGCAGAAGGGGAAAAGCTCAAGGTCATTCTAGCCAATAATGAAGATCATGAAGCGGAACGAGTGACCGCGGAGATCATCGCGCATAAGTTTCTTAATCGAACTGAGTATCGTGACTATGCAATCTTGTACCGTGGTAATCATCAATCGCGACTGATTGAAAAATCACTCACCCAAAACCGCGTACCCTACAAACTGTCTGGTGGCACTTCGTTTTTTGCGCGTGCAGAGATCAAAGACATCATGGCTTACCTGCGAGTGTTGGTGAACCCCGATGATGACAACGCTTTTTTACGGATTGTGAATACACCGAAGCGTGAAATCGGCCCTGCCACCCTCGAAAAGCTAGGCAGTTACGCCAATATGCGAGGAAAAAGCCTATTTGCGGCGAGTTTTGAACTTGGCTTAGAGCAGCATTTAGGTGGGCGAGGGCTAGACAACTTACGCCGCTTCACTGAATGGTTGGTGGCGATTGCTGATAATGCTGAACGTGGTAACACGGTGGAAGCCGTA
Source organism: Vibrio mimicus (assembly GCF_019048845.1). Taxonomy (NCBI): domain Bacteria; kingdom Pseudomonadati; phylum Pseudomonadota; class Gammaproteobacteria; order Vibrionales; family Vibrionaceae; genus Vibrio; species Vibrio mimicus. The sequence goes on along the minus strand of NZ_CP077426.1, from coordinate 3,206,431 downwards.
CGCGCGTTGGTGCGCGATATTCGTTATGAAGATTGGCTGTATGAGACCTCTTCCAGTCCGAAAGCGGCCGAAATGCGCATGAAAAACGTCTCCGATCTCTATTCATGGATCGTGGCCGATTTGGAAGGCGATAATCCCGATCAGCAAGAGAAAACTCTGAAAGAGGTGGTACAGCGTTTAACTCTGCGCGACATGATGGAGCGTGGCGAAGAGAACGATGACAGTGATGCAGTACAACTGATGACACTGCACGCCTCAAAGGGCTTAGAATTTCCGTATGTGTATTTGATTGGTGCTGAAGAGGGCATTTTGCCGCATCAAACCAGCATTGATGAAGAGAACGTCGAGGAAGAGCGGCGCTTAATGTATGTCGGGATCACTCGCGCGCAGCGTGAACTGACCTTTATGGTGTGTAAAGAGCGCCGTCAGTTTGGTGAGCTGATTAAACCCACTCAAAGCCGTTTTCTGGATGAGCTACCGCAAGAGGATATTGAGTGGGAAGTGAAGAAAAAACCCGTTACTCAGGAAGAGCGAATGGCCAAAGGCCAAGCGCATATCGCTAATTTAAGAGCGATGTTTAAAAAATAATTGATCTGAATTGCTTTGGTTTCCCCCTAATCGTTTGATTAGGGGGAAGGGTTGCAGGGTTCGAGCTTATGGCGTTGTCGGGATAGGTCTCACCAAGCGTAACATGCCTGGATTATCGCCATTGATTTTGATAGGTGAGCTTAGCTCTTTAAAGGGTATCGAATAGTAAAAATAGCCATCCCCCGGCAGTGCTGAATCCGTGGTTAAATAGATAGCTTTGTACGCTTTACCACGAGAAAGTACAGCGAGCAGAGCATTTCGTTCTGGTTCAGGGAGTGACCAATCCACTTTGGTGTTGGCAAGTTGGTTAATCTCTTCTTCCGTAAGCCCAAACGAAAAATGAAACGCAGGGTAGGTATTTGGGTAGCATCTATCGTTATAGATACTTAATAGCTCTTGAGTATTGGGTAAGCGCCAGTTTGCGCCAACTGTGCCGAGTTTTTGCTTTTCAGTGTAAAGCGCATCCAGTACCTTTTCCCGAATGTTGGGCTTATATTGTTCAACGGGTGCTTCATCATAAGGCACGACGGGTTGACCATCACAAGTGATTTGATCGGCATTGAGCGTTTGCCCAACCAAGCAATAACTCCACTGCAATCCTGTCACTGCATCATTCACCACCTTGTAGTCACCTATATCCGTATTGAGGATGACATGACTGAAACGCTGGTTGGGATTTAAATCCGTATTGGGTAAACACACTTGCGCTTGTTGAGCGAGACAAGTGGGAGCGATGAGCAACGCCATTAATGTTAACGAGTAATTCATGGTAATTCTCCCTTATTGCTGCTCGGTCTTAAAGCCATCACTGACTAACATCAATAGATGAGGTTCATGGATATCGCGTCGTTGGAGTGTGCCCCAAAGCGGTTCGAATACACTATTTTTCTTCTGATCGAGGCTTTGGAATGTGGTCCAGAAACCGTGTGTATAACCCTGTCTGATCACCTGCCACTTCTCGTTGTAAAGGGTTTCGGTACGCGGTACGCGAGTGAGCGGGAAATAACGCATATCCATATTCATCTCCGAACGGTTCTTTCGACCAAAATTCATCAAACTATACAACTCGAGCATGCTCGGAACTCGCCAGTTATCTAAGCCGCACAGCTTGGCTTGGTTAACCCATTTCACTTGGTTGGCCACATTGCACTGCACTGGATCTGAAGAGGTAATATTCAGTTCCGGTAATACACAGGAAGCCCCCCAATCACTGGTTGATTCGGAAACGGCCATGGCATACATGTTGTCATCATCGTGAATCGAGTAAGGTTGATTTTCTTTACGTGCTCGTTTGGTTTCCCAAACCAGGCCACTTTGTGCATCCAGTACACATTGGAATGGGTGCTGCTTATAGGTTAAATCTTGCCTTTTGAGAGGTAAGCCTTTTTCGTCAAGCTTGATATAGCGAGCGCCGAGGAAGCCATCGCTGTTGCTGTTTTTGGCTTTGCCGCTGAGAGGATCACAGGATGGATCGCTGTCTCGCCCACGAGTACTGTCATCGCCGACGATTCCATGAGTGACACGTGAATCGGCAAGGAAGACTCGTTGAGGCTGATATTCCAACGTTTCGCTCACTTCTCCCACATCACTCTGAATACGAATATAGTAAGTTCCCTTAGCTTCAAGTGCTGGCAAAGTGGCATAGAGTTTTTTAGTGGATACTTGATTAGCGGCACTACTAATGTCACTGAATGGGGTCGTTTGCCAACCTATGGTGTAACTATTAGCTCCGATTTGTGCATCCCAGCGAACTGTCATCCAATGACCTTGTTCATTTTTTCCTTTACCCGCAACACCGATGCCAAATAACTGATTTTCATTGTATTTAACCTGACAGGTTGGGTCGAGTGAACTGACTGGATACACAGTGACCCAACTGCCTGGGCGTACATGTTTAAAGTAATAGCTGTCTACCTTAGAGGTGCTGAGTAATGCGGTGATTTCTTGAATAATATGAGAAATATTCACATCTAAATTACTGAGCAAAATTGCCCCAATGGGTTCTTTGGCATTGAGATTGGTCTGAAGTGTTTCTAAGCTTGGCAAAAGGTTATTATCTGACAACATGCCATATTGCCCGTAGATGTTCATGCCCGCTAAAGCGAGTAAATCTTCGTAAAAAGTTGCACCTTCAATCAAGTTGATCACTCTGCCAAGGAGAATGCCTTTGGCTTGCAAGGCGACCACGGCGGCTAGCAGTTCAACTTGTTTACGTGGCATATCACGGTACATAGCCACTAATTGTTCATGTCGCCAAGGGTGCAAATAGTTGTTTGAACCTAGTTTACTTAATGACATTTTCATGAGCAGCACACTCTGCGCTGTGCTGACATAACCGACATTCAAACGCTCTAACTCGCTGATCTCAAGAATGTCATTACCATTACCGATTTTTTTATCAAGCTGAGCCAACTCACAAAACGATCCAAGTACTGAGCGCAGCTCGGTTCCGGTTTTTTCATCCACAATATGTATGGTGAGCTGATCTTGCATCTCATCGGCAGTGTATTCGTACTTGTATTCTTCTTCATAGGGTTTGCCGGGTTTGCAAAGAGTGAAGTGGTTATCAATATCGCGCAGGGCGATTTTGGCGACAAACCCATTTTGCCCTTTTAAGTCTAATGTCGTTTTCCTTTGGCCATCTTCGGCCAATAAAGGTACTGGATTGTGGCGCTCCGGATAGCGGCCATTATCAAAATGCTCGCCTGGTTTTGGGGTTGGTCGGCTACCTAAAATAATTTTGAGAGAAGCGGATTGCAGTTCTGGCGGGAAACGGCCACTGATCCGCAGGTATTTTTCTGGTGCCAAACCCAGTATGGATGACTTCAAGGGGTGTTTATGATTGGCCATCACCAACTCATTCACCTTATGTAAAAAGCGATATTCTTGCTGTAAGTCGGCATTAAAATCGTGCTCAAGCGCAGTATAGACCTTTACGGGGGTCGCCTCTGTCACAATATGGTCGCGGTAGTGACGCCATAGTGGGCGTGAGGGGTTAGCCCCTAATTTTTGCAGCACATTGGCACCGATACTTAACAGATTATTCTCCGCGGTAGGCCAATGAATCGGCGAAACGGTGAAACGGTAGTTACCGGATTTTTTCTGCTGAATATCTAATTGCGAGGTTTGATAAACATCACGCATGGTACTGGCATTGACTAACAAGGTTGCATCTTTGCCTGACGGTGAATCATACAGGCCGAGTTGCGCTAAATGATCGGCATTAAGTGGGATATTGTAAGTACCTTCAAAGTGAGTTGCCTCGCCATCACCAGGGTTGAGGGCTTTAATTTGATCGGTAACGGTTTTGCTTTCCCAAACGCTTAACGTCAATTCAATCGGTGGGTGATTAGCCAGCAGACTGTATAAGGCTGCTAGTTCCAGCACCAATTGTTGGTTATAGACTAACTCACCTTTTATTAGTGCGCTTTGTTGTACAGTTAAGCGAAACTGCTTATTGGTGGCTTCACGGTTATTATCTTGTTGGAACAAGGTTTTCATTTGCGCCGCATTGAGGCGAATCACCTGCTGATCAAGTGGCGTTTCCACTTTACCCCCTAATGCGAGCCACTGATCTGGCGTAAACGGCATGGTGTATTCGCCATGGAATTTTTTATTCCCTCCTGCCGTCAGTCCATTGACGTGCTCTTTAAACTTTTGCAGTTGCTCCTCAGTCGGGGTCACTAAGGTGTTGAGACTACTTTCCGATAGATAGTTACGTACCGCTTGGTGCTTCTCGGAGTAAGGCTTTTCGGCGTGATGCTTAAGCTGGTTTGCGAGCAGATAATTGGCCACGGTTTGGTAAGCCATCGTGACCGAATCGAGAGAAAGCTTGGAGACTTCCTTCTCATTGAGAACGCCATCTTTGTTGCCATCCCATTTTTGTAAGTTAGCTAAGTTATCTAGCTCAGTTTTAAAGTAAGAGTTGGCTTTGCTATTGATTTCTGGATTTGTGTTGGTGCGTGCTGAACCATCCAATTTATTCCCTTCAATAATGACACTTTTATCCTGTGGCCATTGAGATAGCTCGAAGGTGTATTCGAATACACCATTTTCTACGGTGCTTTGCCAGCGGTCACATACATTGCCAGAACAAATTTTAAACAGATAAGTATCGTTCTTTTGGCTGCTAACCACAGTGCCAGACAAAGTAAAGCTGCTCGGCCCAGTAGCGATAGGTGGAGTGAGTGGATCGGGTGCTGTTGGGGAACTTCCCGTAGTGCCACCAGAGCCAGCAGTACCACCAGATCCATTACCACTGCCTGTTGCTGATGGCAAAGAAGGTACAGTTGAACCCGCTGCGGGAGGCGAATTGCTCTCCTTCCCTGGCTGATCACTGCAGGCGATGAGCGGTAAAGCTACCGCTATGGAGATTAATATTCTGTTAAACAACATGAAGCATCCTTGATGTTCAAATTAAAAACTTAAATTTGCACAACTAAAGAACTAAACCCTGATGGTTCTCTATATTTTGAACTATGTATCTGGTTTGTTTCTAATTGGTAGAATTTATTTTTCTAATTGATATTGATTTTCATTACTTATTTGATAATAATTATCAAACTTATCAAAATCAAATGATTTGGCAGTTAGGGATTTTTACCATGAATAGTTTTGTTCGGTTTGTTAAGGCTTACTTACGTGATGAGCAGGGTGCAACAGCGATTGAGTATGGCATTTTGGCCGCAGGATTAGCCGCAGGAATTTTGGCAATATTTGGTTCTGACGGATTATTTATCAATGCGTTAAAGGATAAATTTCAATCGATCATCGATGGAATGAACATGAGTAGCAGTGGCGAATAGTAATTATTTTTTGTTGCAAATTATTACAGTGCTATTGCTCAGTTGGATGGCATTGAGTGACTTGCAACAGCGTAAAGTACCCAATATTGCGGTCATTCTATTCGCAGTGGTTGTTGGAGCCGTTACCCCGCTTAGTCAGGGAAATGTATTGATTAGCGTGGTCGTGTTAAGTCTTGGAATGTTGGCTTTTCATTTTCGGTTATTCGGTGCGGGTGACAGCAAGTTGCTTGCGGTATGTGCTTATGGTGCAGGTGACCAATGGACATCATTGATTTTCATAACCGCTCTATTCGGCGGTGTGTTAAGTGTGATGTGTTGGATTCATAACTGGGGCGTGCAAACAGGTTTTTCTAGCAAACCTCCAGTCAAGACTGTGCCTTATGCTGTGGCAATTTGTGGTGCCGCTTTCGCCACCCTTCATTATATGTAGTCTAAATTAAACATGAAAAAGTTAGTTTTAGTCTTATTAGGCGGTGGATTATTGATCGCCATCTTGAGTATTGTTTGGATGCAGAACTCACGCCCTTCAACTTCACCTTCAGTCTCTAAACCAACAGCAGTTTCTTCTTTGCCAGAGAAGGCCGCCACTCCGCGTGCGCTTGCGGCTAAGTATCCTGTTCAAGCGGGTGCCTTGTTGCGTGAGCAAGATTTTCACTGGGTAGAGTTGGGATCTGAACATAATGCATCCCTCAATGATCTCTTCCTAGAAAATTTCAGTCAGTTGGATGCGTTAGAAGGCAGTTTAATTACACGCCATCAAGATGAAGCACAGTTGCTGAATGTTAACGACATTATCCGTCCAGAGCAGAGCCATTATGTCTCCGCAATGCTAGCTCCAGGAAAACGCGCTGTGACCCTTGAGTTGACGCAAGCTGGGGTGAGCCATGGCCTACTACGTCCGGGAAACTGGGTCGATGTTGTATTAACCAACGAAAGCAATGTGGAGTCAGCGAGTACACCTAAATACGCCGCTACCACCGTTCTTGAAGGAGTTCGCTTGCTGGCAATTGGGTCTGTGGTCACTGAATTTATCGCGAAACAATCCGTGGAAAATGGCGCAAACCCAAATAGTTATGAACCTGTTCGCGTCACTTTTGAGGTCTCTCCTTCTGACGCTAAACATCTCTTATTAGCTCAGCGTTTAGGGGTGCTGTCGCTCGTTCTACGTAGTCAATTTGAGTCTGATCTAGCAGAGATGGAAGAGGGTTCCATACTGTGGGATGAGCAAGTGTCAGAAAGCTTTAATCCAGAAAGCTTGCCTCGAAAAACTGTGCGAATTTTCGATGGGGAAACCGAGCGCGATAGACAACCCAAAGCAGTGAATTAATTATGAAACTATTGAACAAATTCTCAGTGTTGGTGGCGAGCTTGCTACCGTGCTATGCCTTTGCTGAATCGCCATTGGTTTTGCATGTGAACCAAAATCAGATCATCACTGTTGATGGTGATATTCAAGATGTGTTTGTGAGTGATCCTAAGATAGTGGTGGTACATGCGCCATCGTCACGTCATGTAATGGTGTCTGGTAAAGATATTGGCAGCACTGATCTCTTGATAATGGGTGAAAATGCGCAAACCTTGGCTCATTACAAATTGAACGTGAATGCCGATCTCTCTGAGTTGGAGCGAGCCGTGCAGCACGCTTTCCCTGAGGCAAATATTCGTTTTGCCTACAGTAAAGGGGCGATTGTGGTCATGGGGGAAGTGGCCAATCCTCTCCAAGCTCACGAAGTATTGAGTATGGCTTCTGGTTTTGCGCGTGGTTTACAAAAGCCTGAACAGCAGACGTTAGATATGCCTGCGAATAGTGCGAGTAGCGGACGGGATTCTGGAGCAGCGAAACCGGGTGGGGGTATCGGTGACTACAAATTTGTCGTGAACCAACTGAAGACCCAAGGTAGTGCGCAGGTGAATATTTCGATACGCATTGTGGAGATGGAACGAGCAACCAGTGAACAGCTTGGTTTACGCTGGAGTTCGATTGGCAACATGCGCTGGGGGACTTGGGATACGTTACAAACTGCACTAGGTGCCACTCCCGGTAATAAATTCCCGACCAATACCTTACCTTCCGGCAATGGTCAGCATGGTTTGAACGTCATTATTGATGCCTTGGTTGAAAATAGTTTGGTCAACGTATTAGCGGAGCCGAATTTAACGGCTAAGTCAGGCGAAGCTGCGACCTTTATGTCGGGGGGCGAATTCCCATTTCCAGTGGATAATGGTGATGATGGGGTAAGTATCGAATTTAAAAAATTTGGTATTGCGCTTGAAGTCACCCCAACTGTATTGAGCAACCGACAGATCAGCCTTACGGTTGCACCTGAAGTCTCCACGTTAAGTCGTGAAAATAGTGTTTCGATCGCTGGAGTTGAAGTGCCGGGTATCGAGACTCGCCGCGCCACGACGACGATTGAGCTTGCCGACGGGCAGAGTTTTGCTTTGGCGGGGTTAGTGCGTACTTATCAAGATCATAAAGTGGAGGCCTTACCCTTTTTGGGCGAGATCCCTATCTTAGCGCCTTTCTTTAGTACCAATAGTTTTAAAAATTCAGAGAGTGAACTGGTGATTATTGCTACTGCTCGCTTAGTGGAGCCGAGCAGTGACCCAACAGAATTAACCACACCGCTTGACCGTTATCGTCCGGCCAGCCGTTTTGAGCGTTTGTTCCTGCACAAAATGGGAGAAACGAACGATGAGAGCACGCGCCTTTTTGGTCATTACGGCTACAACTACTAAGGATGAGTATGAAATTCTCTCAAAAGATTTTGCTTGGCTTGGCAGCAATCGGGATGAGCGGTTGCCAAACATCCGTTCAGCCGCATAGTACTTATCAACAAAGCTTGAGTTTTGAAACACACGCCCAGCATTTGCAGAGCGACCTAAATCAATGGCTTGCTCCACTGAAAAAACGTGAAGAGCAGGGAACATTACAACTGATTTTACGAGGTGGACAGCTTAATCAACAGCAGATCAAGGTACTGGAGCACCAACTGTTTGTGGATTTACTGCTGCCAGTCGAACTGGATTATCAGCCAGGCAATTCTGAGCATATCCGTGGCGATATGAAAGTGGTGTTGACCCCAGAAACCTGCCGGTTTAGTCCTCAAACCCATTCTGTTTCAACCCAGCGCTGCCAACTGATGCGTAACCACTATTTTAGTACAGTGCAGCCCCAAACTTGGTTGCAAGGGGAGCAATATCAGGAAGAAAGCAGTGCGCTGGTGACTGGAGCGGTGCAGCGCTTGTTTAATAATCAGCTCAAGTCTGCAGAGAAGCAGCCAGTGACTGGAGAGCAATAAATGATGACCGACAGTGAATTCAAGGTAGTCGCTTTTGTGCTGGATGAACACAGTCAGCAGGTTTTTAACCAGTTGAGTCGTGAATTGAACGGTCAAGATTGGCTCGTGAAAAAGGGGGATATTCAAGCCGCTACCCAATGGTGCCTTAAGCAAGGTGCACCGGATGTATTAGTGGTGGATGGCGGCGATTGCCTCCATTTAGAATCGGCCTTAAACGGATTGGTACAAAGTTGCTCTCCACAAACAAAGTTGATTGTTCTTGGCCAAAAACAGGATGTGAGTTTGTATCGCCGCTTACTGTTTGCTGGCATTAACGATTATCACAGCACACCGTTGGATGCGAATGCCCTGCGTGTGAGCTTGCTCCATCTACAAGGCCATAAAGTCGCCAAATCACTACGCCAAGGGCGGATTGTTTGTGTATTGGGCAGTGCGGGTGGTTGCGGGGTAAGTACTATCGCAGCCAATTTAGGCTATTGCCTAGCTGAGAGGCAGAAGCAACAAGTGGCGTTGGTGGATTTGGATCTGTTCCACAGCCAGCACCCCATTTTGCTCGGTGCGGATTATGAACCACATCTTGAGAATATTTTGCATGACGCTAGACGAATAGATGCCACCTTGCTGGCGCACAGTAGCCACCAATTTAGCGAACGGTTACATCTTTTCTATAGCCAAGATAGCCAACTCTCATTGACGGAAATCAAGCAGCCAGCGGAAGCCATTCGAGTGTTGGCGGAGCACTATGGCACAGTGATTGTCGATGTGCCTGACCTGCATCACCCCGCAATGCTGGAAGTGCTGAATCATGCCGACAGTTGCATTTACGTTACCGACTACAGCTTAAGTAGTCTGCGCTATTTGGCGAAATTGAGAGTGCGCCAATCTGGGCACCATCAACGAACCCTATTGCTTGGCAATCAATGTCGCCATAGCAAAGGCCGTGTACCTAAGCTTGAAATCAGCAAAGCCGCGGGATTAGATATTGGCTTTGAATTACCGTTTGACGCGAAAGTTTTTGAAAAAGCCGAGCGAACCGCCCAGCCTCTGCTCGCTCAGCGTTCGAGATTGAGTAAAAAACTTGAGCAGATCAGCCAATGGTTATCTTCAGCGCCGATCGAAAAGGGTTTAACGGATGTATAACTCAGTCCCGCCTTTAAACAAAACGCGTAGCGCTGAATTGTTGTTCATGTCAGAGCAGGCCAAAAGCGCCTTTTATGAGCTGGTTGAGCCTTCTGTCGCAGCGACCTTATCTCGTGAATCGTTATTACCACGGGTGCGAGAAGCACTGGCAGTGATCGCTGGGCGCAAAATGTTGCCCTACAACAGCCAAGAGTTGGCCATGCTTAGCCAACAGATGGTAGACGAAATGGTCGGTATCGGACCGATCCAATCTCTGCTGGATGACCCAGAAGTCTCTGATATTTTGGTTAATGGCCCCGACACCGTATACATAGAGCGACGTGGCAAACTGGAAAAAACCGCAATACGCTTCCACGATGCGAAGCACGTACTGAACGTTGCACAGCGAATTGTTAACGCGATCGGGCGACGGATTGATGAGTCCAACCCTATGGTGGATGCACGTCTGGCGGACGGTAGCCGGGTGAACGTGATTGCTCCGCCGCTGGCCTTACATGGCACTTGTATTTCGATTCGTAAATTTCCAGCCAATAAATTATGGCTCGATCATCTGGTGAACAATGGCAGCTTAACTCAGTCAATGGCCGATTTTCTGGCATTGGCAACCTACAGCCGCGCCAATATCCTGATCTCCGGAGGTACTGGCTCAGGTAAAACGACCCTGCTTAACGCCTTAAGCCGCCATATTAGTGAAGATGAACGCATTATCACGATTGAAGATGCTGCTGAACTCTCACTCATGCAGCCACATTGGGTACCGCTTGAAACACGTAATGCCAGTACCGAAGGTAATGGCGAAGTCACAGTACGTGATTTGGTTAAAAACGCACTACGGATGCGACCAGATCGAATTGTACTTGGTGAGGTTCGTGGTGCAGAAGCCTTTGACATGTTGCAGGCAATGAACACCGGGCACGATGGATCCCTGTGTACTCTACACGCCAATAACCCACAAGATGCCATTATGCGTTTAACGAACATGTTGCAAATGGGAGGAGAACGCTTATCCGATCATATTATTCGCAGCCAAATTGTCAGCGCGATAGATCTTGTGGTGCAACTGGAGAGGATGCGCGATGGCCAGCGCCGAATCACCGCCATCAGTGAGATGATTGGATTTCAGGGAGAGCAGATTGAACTGAAACCCATTTTCCGATTTGAGCTAGTCGGAGCGCAAGATCAGAAAATTCAAGGTCACTACCGTGCTTTCTCGGTTTCACCAGCCTTGCTCGAAAAAGCCGCACACTTCGCCGTGGCAGAGAAGATGGTTGCCAGTGTGGAGAGCGCCTAATGTTATGGTTTGTTCTGATCATACTCAGCTGGTTAATGCTTTGTGGCTTAGTCTGGATAGTGCTAGAGCGCCAATCGGCTTGGCAGCGCCAATGCCAACGCTATTCACCCGTCTTATTGGTTGAGGAAAAAGCAGATTCCCCTGCATTTTGGCTGCAATGGTCTTGGTATCAGCATATGCAAACCTTCATTAGCCCTCGTCAATTGCGTCAATGGGGTTTACTGTCGTTGGCCGCATTAGTGATTGTGCCGAGTGTACTCTGTTTCAACGGCATGGATTTTTATATCGCCATTCCACTGACCCTTCTCACCTTAGTTTTGGTGGTGTGGTTTGCTTATCAACAGTTGCAACAAAAGCGCATGGAGCGCTTTCGTGATGAACTGCCGGATATCATTGATGGCCTGATCCGAGCATTACGCGTGGGTGCTCCTATGTTGGCCGTGTTTCAAGATATAGCGAACCAGCATCAAGGCGTCACCTCTCGCTTATTTCACCAAATTGTGGATGAGTTGCGAGTAGGGCGCACTATGGCCGATGTGATGAAGCTTGCTGCACAACGTATGCCGATTGCGGAATTTCGCTTCCTAACCATAGTTCTGAGTTTGCAGCAAGAGACTGGGGGGCGTTTAGCTAATGTGCTGGAACGCCTTGGTAATACGTTGCGCTCACGAGCAGAGCTGAATGCGAGCATCCAAACCATCACTTCCGAATCTCGCAACTCTGCCAAGGTATTGGCTGCATTACCCGTGCTCGTGATGTTAGTGCTGTTTAGTACGGGGCGCGAACATTTCAACTTCTTAATGGCCACCACAGGTGGGCAGATAGTGATGATCTACATCACTATCAGTATTCTGTTTGGTCTATTCCTTATTCGTCGTATGACGCAATTGAAAGGGTAGTCGATGATGTTGCTTAACTTTGAATCTTGGCTTTTGATTGCAATCGTGTCTTTTGTGGGGCTGTTGCTGGTGGGTATGCTGCTCTGGCGTGATCAACAAATGCAAACGCAGTGGCTGGCACAGAGCCTGCGTTACCGTCAACTGCATCTGACGGACACGATGACAGAAAACGGCACACGTCATTGGTTAGCGGTGCTGGGTGGGTACTATCCCACCTCCGATACCGAAAAGAAGCGTTTGACTCAGATGCTTGAACAAGCAGGCATCTATAGCAAAGATGCCTTGGATAAGGTGCGTGGGGCTAAGTTATTGCTCGGATTGCTCACGGCTATGCTGGCATTAGGCTGGCAGTGGTCAAAAGGTGAACTGTTCACGGCGATGACCTTAACGATGGCTCTCGTCGGGTATGTTTTAGGCTCTAATCTGCCCGAATACGGTTTACGTCGCCAGTCTAAACAAGCCAAACAGCGTCAACAACAAATCGTCGCAGATGCCATGGATTTAATGGTGATCAGTATTGAAGCTGGTCTGTCGTTGGATCGCGCTCTCGAACGTGTTGGGCACTATTTATTGGATGTCGAGCCCATGCTTGCCAAACAATTCTTAAGAACTCACGCTGAAATCCAAGTGTTGGGTGATACAGCGTTGTGCATGAAAAAGCTGGCTTGGCGTACGGGATTGCAGGAATTGGAACGCTGCGCTGCAACCTTAGCCATGGCGCAACGTTATGGCTCACCGCTTGCAGAAACCATGCGCAATATCAGCCAAGATGCACGTCAAATGCGCAAAATGGCGCTGCAAGAGCAAGCAGGAAAATTACCTGGTCGCATCACCTTGATTCAGATGGCTTTTATCATGTTACCTCTATTGGTACTGATCATTGCTCCCACCTTAAATGTGTTACTGGAGAGTTTACGATGAGCCGAGAATTCACCTCCATACTGCCTAAGCCATTATGGCTGCTACTTGGCGTGAGCCTACTTGTAGGCTGTTCCGGCACTGCCAATAAAGCAGCACAGCACACCGAGAGTAACGCTCGAGCACTGGCTGAAGCATCATTTAATTACGGCCAGTATGCTCAAGCAGAGAGCCAATATTTGAAGTTATTGGCATCTGCGCCCGATAATCTTAACTACCAGTTGATGTTGGGGCGTAGCCAATACCACCAAGATAAAAAAGAGACTGCGATGGCGAAGTTGCGCCATGTTACTTTGGCCGAGGATCCGATTGCGGCTGATGCGGCTGTTTATTTGGGTCGTTATTTATTGGCGGCAGGCAGAACGGCTGAATCGGTGGCGGTTTATCAACTTGGTTTACTCAAAGCGCAGCAAAACTCAGTAAAAGCTCAGTTACACAATGGGTTAGGTGTTGCGTTGCTGGAAACGAACTTGGAAAAAGCACGGCAAGAACTTCAACAAGCCATCACACTCGCGCCAGATAGCCCCTATTTTCGCTCCAACCTCGCTTTGAGTTATCTGCATGATGGGCAGATCAAAACCGCCAGAGAAGTCTTTACACCTCTCTTGGCGTACCGTGAACTGCCTACACAAGTCGAATTGAACTTTGCTCTGTTGCTGCTTGCCGAAAATCAACAAGATCAAGCTCGTGCTTTACTCTCTCGCCATATGCCTACATCCGAGGTTGAGCGTGATCTCGCTACGCTGCGTGCTCGATTAAATGCGATTCAGGTGGCGCAATGAAACGTTATCGCAAGGGGCAAGCTGGTGTGGCTAGCATAGAAACCGCACTGATGTTACCTATTGTGCTGGCTGTCATGATGATGTTCTTCGACGTTTCACGCCTACACCTACAGTATGCTTTGCTTGATCACAGCATGCGTCATTCACTACGTACGCTGCTCGCGGAAGATTGGCGAGTTAAACCCCTCAATCGAGGGGTGATATTGCGCATGGTGGAAGCGCGAAGTTTTGGCTTTTTAGAAGGTGTAGAGATAGAAGTTCGAGAATACCCATCACTCGAAGCCTTGATGCAAGTCCGGTTAGACGAGGAAGCGAAATTAGAAGAAGCGGTCCGCCCAGCCGATCCTGTATTTCGCATTTCCGCTAAATTAACTACCCAGTTGGCATATAGCCCGCTGGCTTGGTTTCAGCCTGAGCCACTACGCTATCAAAGCACGCTAGTTTTATCTAAAGAGTTGCTGTTTAAATAACATGAGAAGTTATCGTTTAGTTACCGCCAGATTACCTCGCCGTCAACAGCGTGGTTCGGTCAGTATCGAAGTGGCACTGATTGTGCCTATGCTGTTAGTCATGATTATTGCCAGTTCGGAGATATTGACGATTTTTCGAGTCGAGCAGCGTTTGGTCAACCTAAATTACAACGTCTTAGAAATGGTGGGTAATCAACGTACGCTAACCCGAGACAACAACATTGCTCAACTGCCTTATTTTCGTGATTTTGCCGAGCAACAACTGACCCAGCTTGTACAAGGCAATGTCGGGTTGTCGATTGGTTTGCATAATGCTGCTACTCAAGAAACACAGATCCTATTGCGAGACAACCGATGCCCACTCACGCAGAGCTGGCCGAAGCTTGAGATCGGGAGTGTTGCCCAAGTCTCACTCTGTTTTGAACCGAATAGCCAAGTGGCAGATAACGCCATTTGGAAGCTTTGGCCTAAGAAGCGTTTTAGCTCATCCATGTTCCGGGAGACCAACTAAAATGCCAGCACTACCTATAAAAGTGACCGCTCGTGTTCAGCACGGGGTAATTTCGGTAACCGCAGCATTAATGTTACTCGGCATGCTGACTTTCTTTAGCTTTGTGCTATTGGTGATTGTACTGAGCACGACGGATAGCCGTTTGTCCATGTTGGCTGATGCCGTGTTGTACTCAACCACCAACAGTTACAACGCGAAAGCGGATGCGCAGCAAATGTCTGAAGCGAATACTCCGCAGCCCAACCTCGGATTGTCGAGTCTGCAAGTTGATACCGGTAATAATGAAAACGCGGCGCAAGTACAAGTGTCTGGCAGGGTCGATCGAGGAAGCCTCGCGCTCACCGATACGTTAGGAACCAGCGATGTACTTGTTACCCATCAAGCTCAGTCTAAGATTCACCAAACCACACTGGAAATTGTCGTGATGCTGGATGTGTCAAATTCGATGAAAGGCGAACCGATGACACAATCAATCAAAGGGTTACGAGATTTTGCTGATATCTTGTACGCCGAAGAGCGACGTGATTTTAGTAAGGTGGTCAGCATAGTTCCGGCTACGGGGTTAGTGAATATTGGTCATCGCCCAGAGTTCTTTTCGGCGAGTGCATTTGCGATACCTCGTGATTGGCGATCGTTGGCCAAAGAGCGCGGATGGAAAGATCTTCTCCACCCTGAAGTGCCGGGACGTTGGCGTAAGGCCATGTGTACCGCATTGCCGGAAGAACAAGATGAGCTAACCAGTGTGAGTGCATTAACCCCGAACTGGATCCGCCGCCTTGAGTTGTCGCCACCGGATCAGAACTTACGTTTGCATATGGAATGGATGTCCAAGCCCGCGATAGAACATTATGAAAATGACATGCCATTATTCACTTACTACTATTCAGGTAACCCAAAAGAAAAGTATTCACCAAATAAACACGAACAACGTGGGTTGTTTGATTCACCGGATTGTGGTGTTAGCCAAATCCAACCGTTACTAAGTACTCGTAGAGCATTTATCAAAGCTCTTGATACTCTATACCCAGAGTTCAATACGAATAATGCGGAAGGGGTAATGTGGGCTTGGCGCTTACTGTCACCACATTGGAGAGGGTATTGGGATAAAGGTAAATCCGAATTACCACGCGATTATCAACACCCCAATAATAGGAAAGTGATGCTGCTGTTTACCGATGGTAACCACTTACTTGATGTGGCGAAACGTGATCGCAAGCAAGTGGCATTGTGCCGAGAAATGAAAAAACAAGGGATTGAGATTATCTCCATTGATTTCAATAACCGCTCACAAGTCATGAAGTCATGCGCGAGCGCGGGCCAATACTATATAGCCGATAACCGTACGATTCGCAGCGTGTTGAAGCAAGTGGCTACCACATTAAGCAAAATCGAGTTGACTCAATAATTACCAACGGATTGTTGAAGTCTTGTTTGAGGCGAAGAGATAACCACAAAATGACACACCAGAAAATAAAGAAGTTTCTGCTATTTTGTATCGGAGCCTGCGCCACTGCGTTGGGCATTATTGGGGTTTTTGTGCCGCTTTTGCCCACAGTGCCCTTTGCATTGCTTGCATTTTACTGTTTTGGTGCTAGTTCACCCCGATTTCAGGCATGGCTAGTCAATAACCGCCACATCGGCCCCACACTGCGCAGTATACGAGATAAAAAAGGGCTGACCGTAAGTGAAAAGTGGCGAATACTACTTTTAGTTTGGTGCTCAATCTTACTGACCGTGCTGCTGTTATTAGAAGGTCGTAATATAACGCAAAGTATTTTGATTGCGATTGCTGCATTAGAAACGGTGATTATTGTTCGTTATAAAACGCGTCTGGAATCTTGTTAACATGGAAAAGTTCGACAAAAAATAAAGCCACATTTTTGTGGCTTTATTTTGTAAGTATTCGAATCACAAACCGGCGATCATATGCTCAATCGCAGCAACGATTTCATCGTCCGAACAATCCATACAGGTGCCTTTGGCTGGCATAGCATTGAAGCCATTAATCGCGTGGTTTTTCAGCACATCTTTACCTTGAGCGATACGCGGTCCCCAATCGGCAGCATTGCCTGTTTTCGGTGCACCTGAGATCCCCGCTGAGTGACAGGCAGTACAAAAAGTACCGTAAACCGTTGCGCCATCACGAGGACCTGTAGGAGCGGCTTGTACTGGTTCGCTACCTGCCAGATACACATCACCTACCGGCTTAATGCGTTCAGCAATTGCATTTTTATCGGCTTCAGTTAGAGCAAACGCTGCAGTAGAAAATGTTAGAGCAGCGAACAGTACGCTTAAGAGTGATCGAGACATATCCATTAACTCACTTTACATTCCGAAGGTAAGTGCTGCTTACCTATTATTTTTAGAGTGTTTCAATTTAACGGGCGGTAATTGCTGTTAAATCAATGTAAATTTTGGGTGATTATATCCTGAGAAGTTGTTGCAATAAACAACAAGTTGCGATCTTCCGGCGGTGAGTCACATCCTTTATAAGGGAATAGTAGCAAGCATCTGATGAAAAAGGCGTCAAACAGTAAAAAAAGTAAAAAAAGTACTAGACGCCCTAATGTGATATACGTATTATTCCACTCCGCCGATAGGGCATGCGCCCGTAGCTCAGCTGGATAGAGCGTTGGCCTCCGGAGCCAAAGGTCGAAGGTTCAAATCCTTTCGGGCGCGCCATTTCGCCCGGGGAATATCGGTAAAGAATTTCAGTGGTGGCTATAGCTCAGTTGGTAGAGCCCCGGATTGTGATTCCGGTTGTCGTGGGTTCGAGCCCCATTAGCCACCCCATTTATTTCGGTGATATTCAGTTATCTCCAGTCTTAAGATTAGCTCCTTAAGCAAAACTAAGTCGGTGAATAGCGCAGTTTGGTAGCGCATCTGGTTTGGGACCAGAGGGTCGGGGGTTCGAATCCCTCTTCACCGACCACTTATTGAAAGACTAGGCGTTTAGCGTGGTCTGAAATAACGGCAGACAAGCGGTTATTGCAAGTTTCAGTGGTGGCTATAGCTCAGTTGGTAGAGCCCCGGATTGTGATTCCGGTTGTCGTGGGTTCGAGCCCCATTAGCCACCCCATTTATTCCGGTGATGAATCATTATCTCCAGTCTTAAGGCTAGTTTCTTAAGCAAAATAAAGTCGGTGAATAGCGCAGTTTGGTAGCGCATCTGGTTTGGGACCAGAGGGTCGGGGGTTCGAATCCCTCTTCACCGACCACTCTTCAAAGCCTCAGCAAACGCTGAGGCTTTTTTCATTTCTATTTCTATCTATTTTTACCTTACACCTAGTTCAGTACCAATGACGAGTTGATATCGCTATTGCTCTGGTGCTCCTTCCTGCCTTTAATTTCTACTTTGTGGATTGTTCATAATGAAATTGCGATCTTATTGGCAATTCATGCTTCTTTCTCGTCAAAGGCTGGTTATCGCGACTAAAGTTATGGGGAGAGGCATATTGTTTTATTCTTTTCTGGTGTTATTTATGTTGGTTTCTGCGGGTTTTTACTGGTTTTAATCACTGCGTATTGTGCCTTGAGTTAGACAAATGCTTTGTCCTTGGTGCGTTGCATTCGGAGTTTGTTTATTTATTGTTAACTTGTTGGTTTTTCTATAACGATAAAATATGCATTGGTCTTTTTATCTCCTGTTAAAAGTTAGAAGATTTTTAGCAACAAATACCGAGCTTATCGTGTTGTTGTCATTAATTTTAAAATGGTAAGACCAATAAAATATGTGAATTTATTGCATATTGAACACTATCTATAAATTGTTTCTGCTTGATGGCGACTTTTTATCCTCTCTTTGTTGCTTTTGTGTGAAAGATTTGCCAAATTGAGAACCTTATAAATTGTCAGAATATTGTTCTGATTGGAATGGATGCAAAATGTACAATCAGCGCTCTTTTTTGCTGGTGTACTTCAGACAGGGCAGAGTGCTGCCTCAGCGGTAGAGGTCTGATGGAATGTCACTTTTAGAAGTCAAAAATCTTAGAATTGAATACCCTTCTCGTCACGGGGTACATGCGGCGGTGAAATCACTCACTTTAGATATCCAACGAGGTGAAATAGTTGGTGTAGTGGGGGAGTCGGGTGCTGGAAAATCCACCGTTGGTAATGCGGTTATCGATTTATTAAGTCCTCCCGGAACCATTGCAGGTGGTGAAGTTTATTTAAACGGTGAAAAAATTTCGGGGCTGTCGCCACAAGCCATGCGTGAAGTGCGTGGTAGTAAAATCGGTTTTATTTTCCAAGATCCGATGACTTCACTGAACCCACTGTTTACCGTTGAGCATCAGTTAACCGAAACCATTCATGCCAACATGCAGGTCAGTGCTCAGGAGGCGTATCAGCGCGCTTTGTCGCTGATGAAGCAAGTGGGCATTCCACAGCCCGAAAACCGTCTTAAACAGTACCCTCACCAATTTTCGGGTGGTATGCGCCAACGTGTGGTGATCGCGATTGCTCTCGCTGGGGAGCCGGATCTGATCATCGCTGATGAGCCAACTACGGCACTTGATGTGTCGATTCAAGATCAGATCCTGAATCTGATTCGCGAACTGTGTAAGAAGAATAATGTGGGTTGCATGTTGGTTACTCACGATATGGGAGTGGTTTCTAACGTTACTGATCGCGTTGCGGTGATGTACCGTGGTGACTTGGTGGAGTTTGGCCCGACAGCGAAAGTGCTTGGTACGCCGGAGCACCCATATACGCGCAGCTTAATTTCTGCCGTTCCTCGTTCTGATCGCAAGCTCGACCGCTTTCCTTTAGTGAGCTATATCGAAGAAGCGAAAGAGCTGAAGCCGTTTGATGTGAAAAATCACTGGTTAGGGCAAAGCCAAGATCACCGTAAATACAGTGGTTCACTGTTGAAAGTGGAAAACGTGAATCTGCGTTTTGTGACCAAAGATTCTCTCTTTGAACGTCGTCGCGAGTATGTTCAAGCCTCAAATAACGTCAGTTTCGAAGTGCACGAAGGGGAAACCTTTGGCTTGGTGGGAGAATCTGGCTCAGGTAAATCGACTATTGCTCGTGTGATTGCGGGGTTATACCAACCCAATGATGGTCGCGTGACTTTTGAAGGTATTGATTTAACCGCACTGAAATCAGAGCATGAACGCCGCCCACTACGTCGCCAAATGCAGATGGTGTTCCAAAACCCGTATACCTCGATGAATCCACGGATGAAGATTTTTGACATCATCGCTGAGCCGATCCGCTTTCATAAGTTGACTCGCAGCGAGAGCGAAACCCGACAAATCGTCAATGATCTGCTTGAGCACGTAGGGTTAGGCAAAATGGCGGGTTTGAAGTATCCCCACGAATTCTCCGGTGGTCAGCGTCAGCGTATCTCCATTGCGCGCGCGCTTGCCACGCGTCCACGTCTGCTGATTTGTGATGAACCTACCTCGGCACTGGATGTGTCGGTGCAGGCGCAAATCCTGAATTTGCTTAAAGATCTGCAAGATGAGCTCAATCTGACTATGCTGTTTATCAGCCATGATTTACCCGTAATCCGCCAGATGTGCGATCGCGTTGGGGTCATGCAGATGGGGACGTTGCTAGAGGTGGCCCCTACCGAGCAGCTATTTACGGATCCACAACACGAATACAGCAAAAAACTGATTTCCTTAATGCCTGAATTTACAGGCTTACGCGAAAGCACTACGGCAGCATAGCCGTTAATCATGGACCAACTTTCCGGTTGGCGATTGTTACAAAAGCAAATACAACAAACTAGGGATCTGGATTCCCGCATAAGGAGTTATGCAATGAAAACCATGAAAAACAAACTGGCGTTGGCTTTGATAGCGGCTGGCTTGAGTTTTGGTGTGATGGCGGCGGATATTACCGTGGCTTATGACGCTGACCCAGTCTCAATGGACCCACATGAGCAGCTATCTGGGGCAACTCTGCAACTGTCACACATGGTCTTTGATCCACTGATTCGCTTTACACAAAAAATGGAATTTGAACCTCGCTTGGCTGAGTCTTGGCAGCGTGTAGATAACGAAACTATGCGCTTCACGCTACGCAAAGGGGTGAAGTTCCATTCAGGCAACGATTTTACGGCTGACGACGTGGTATGGACGTTCAATCGTTTGAAAGAATCGGCTGACTTCAAAGGGATTTTCGAGCCTCTGGTGTCTCTCACCAAGGTGGACGATTACACCATTGAAATCAAAACGGCGGGCACTTATCCCCTGATCGAAAACGTGGCGACTTACATCTTCCCGATGGACAGCAAGTTCTATACGGGTAAAACCGCGGACGGCAAAGATAAAGCAGAAATCGTTAAGCATGGTAACTCTTACGCTTCTGAGCATATCTCAGGTACTGGTCCATTTACGGTAACGGGGCGTGAGCAAGGCGTGAAGATGGAATTCCAGCGCAACCCTAATTACTGGGATAAAGCCTCAAAAGGTAACGTGGACAAGTTGACGCTCGCCGTGATTAAAGAAGATGCCACTCGTGTTGCGGCGCTATTGTCTGGCGGCGTTGATATGATTGCCCCTGTTGCTCCTAACGATTATCAACGCATTAAAGACGCGAAGGGCGTGGATCTGTTCACCATGCCGGGTACACGTGTGATCACTTTCCAAATGAACCAAAACAGCAACCCTGCGCTGAAAGATGTGCGTGTCCGTCAAGCGATCGTTTATGCGATCAATAACGCAGGGATAGTGGACAAGGTGATGAAGGGGGCTGCCACTACGGCTGCGCAGCAAAGCCCTGTTGGTTATGCTGGTTATAACGAAAACCTGAAACCACGCTTTGACCTGAATAAAGCCAAAGAACTGATGAAAGAAGCGGGTTATGAGAAGGGCTTCAACCTAACCATGATCGCGCCCAACAACCGTTACGTGAATGATGAGAAGATCGCACAAGCGGCATCGGCGATGTTGTCAAAAATCGGCATTAAAGTTGACCTGAAAACCATGCCAAAAGCGCAATACTGGCCTGAGTTTGATAAGTGTGCGGCAGACATGCTGATGATTGGCTGGCACCCAGATACAGAAGACTCAGCGAACTTCACCGAGTTCCTGACCATGACGCGTGATGAGAAAACGGGTAAAGGCCAATACAACTGTGGTTACTACTCGAATGCGGAAGTGGATAAACTAGTTCACCAAGCGAACGAAGAAACGGATCTGGAAAAACGTAGCACCATGCTGAAGAAAGTTGAGGAGATCTTGTACAACGAAGCGGCGTTTGTACCTCTTCACTTCCAAGATCCATCATGGGCAGCCAAACATACGGTTGATATCGCACCGATCATTAACGGTATGGACTTCCCATACTTTGGCGACCTAGTGGTAAAAGAGTAAGTGTAAATAGCTCCTCTCTGCGGGTATTTGCCCGCAGAGAACGCTGTCGGGTACTTTGCTTTGTTTCAGTTGGGCAAAGTACCCTTTTTAAAACTGAAAATTTTTGGCGCTGTACTGCGCGCACAGATTCACATGGAAAGTTAAGGGGCAAGGAATGTTTTCGTTTCTGGTCAAGCGCCTATATCAGGCACTGATAGTGATGTTTGTGATCAGTTTGGTGGCGTTTGCCATTCAGGATAATCTGGGTGACCCGCTACGTGAGCTTGTTGGTCAGTCAGTTTCGGAAGCGGAGCGCCAAGCGCTGCGTGACAAACTTGGCCTCAATGATCCTTTTATCACCAAATATACTCGTTTTGTTACCGCTGCTGTGCAGGGTGACTTGGGGACTTCCTATTATTTCAAGCGCCCTGCGCTAGAAGTGATTTTCGATAAGCTGGTGGCCACACTAGAGTTAGTGTTTGGTGCCACACTGATCATCATTGTCTTTTCGATCCCGCTCGGGGTGTACTCAGCCATTCATCCGAAAAGCCTGTTTACCAAAATAGTGATGGCGGGCAGTAGTATTGGTATCTCAATTCCGGTGTTTTTAACTGCGATCATGCTGATGTATGTATTTTCGATTGAGCTGGGTTGGTTGCCCTCCTATGGGCGTGGAGAAACGCTGAATTTATTGGGCTGGGAATCGGGCTTTTTTACGATCGATGGCTTGCGTCACCTCGTACTGCCTTCGATTGCACTCGCCTCCATCATGTTGCCGCTGTTCATTCGCTTGGTCCGCTCGGAAATGCTTGAGGTATTGAGCTCGGAATACATTAAATTTGCTCAAGCCAAAGGTTTGCCACTTAACAAAATTTACTATCAACATGCGTTGAAAAACACCATGTTGCCAGTATTGACCGTCGGTGGGGTGCAAATCGGTACTATGGTGGCGTACACCATTTTGACCGAAACGGTATTCCAATGGCCGGGCACGGGGTTTCTATTTTTAGAGGCGGTGAACCGTGTTGATACGCCGCTTATTACGGCTTACGTTATTTTTGTTGGGCTGATCTTTGTTGTCACCAACACCATAGTCGATCTCTTGTATGGTCTGATTAACCCGACCGTCAATCTCACTGGCAAAGGAGCATAACCATGAGTGCAGTATCTACCGCTCCTTCACGCTGGGAGCGCTTTAAGCAGTCGGATTTTCTGTATTATTTCTTACGCGACAAAGTGGCAATGAGCAGCTTTGCGGTGTTTATGCTGTTTGTGATTGTCGCGATCAGCTCACCGTGGATCGCCCCGACTAACCCGTATGATCTCTCTTCGATTGATATTATGGATGCAGAATTACCTCCATCATGGATGGAAGGGGGCAATGAGCATTTTCTGTTAGGAACCGATGAACAGGGGCGCGACATCTTTTCGACCATTCTGTATGGCTCTCGCCTGTCGCTGACCATTGGCTTCTTGGCGGTGGGCTTACAGCTGGCATTAGGTATCGTCATTGGTCTTTCTGCGGGCTATTTTGGCGGACGGATTGATAGCTTCTTGATGCGTTTTGCTGATATTCAGCTCTCATTCTCGACCATGATGGTGGCCATTATTGTCTCGGCAATTTTTAAAGCCAGCTTTGGTGGTGAGTTTTTCAGCCAATATGCAGTGGTGATGCTGGTGGTGATCATCGGTGTTGCTGAATGGCCACAATACGCACGGACGGTGCGCGCTTCTGTACTTGCTGAGAAGAAAAAAGAGTATGTGGAAGCAGCACGCGTGATGGGTTTTAAAGCGCCACGCATTATGTTCCGCCATATTCTGCCCAACTGTTTATCTCCGATACTGGTGATTTCAACGGTACAAGTGGCAAACGCGATCATGTCAGAGGCGGCACTCTCCTTCCTTGGCTTAGGTTTACCGGTCGATCAGCCGTCATTGGGCTCTCTGATCAGCATCGGTTTTACCTACATTTTCTCGGGTGCATGGTGGATAACCGCCTTTCCCGGCATTGTATTGGTATTGCTGGTATTAGTGATTAACTTGCTTGGCGATTGGTTGCGTGATGTGTTTAACCCGAAAATTTACAAAGGGTGAGTAAATCTGATTGATTTGCTTCACAAACTCTCCATAAACTAAGAGCCGTATTTGAATGCGGCTCTTTTTTTGCATTTATCTTTGCTATACCGGATCCCAATACGTGTGAGTGATGAGAAGAATGACATTACTTACACGGATTTCAGTCACAGAGAATTAAGGAGACAAGCGGATGCCGAAATGGATTCTATGCTGCAACCTGAGTGTGGCTTTACTGTTATTTGCCCCCATTGCTACAGCCGAGAGTGACTATTTGTGCGATGCGCAGCAGGCGGCGGTTAACCAATTACCTGTGTTGGATGCGGCTTGTCCAATTGGTGATGGCTTATGGGGCAAAAAGCCCAAGCGGGGAGATTCCCTGTTCTGGATCCAGTGCGGCATGCTAAGTAAGCCGATGCCGCTCTCGACAGTTAAAGCTATTTACCAGCATATTTCGACCGACATTTGGGTCAAACCCGAGCCGAAAGGTTCACGTTGCTTGATTGGCCCCTACAGCGATTTCTCGCTCGCAAGTAAAGAGCTGAAAAAGGTCAAAAAACTGGCCACGTTTGAGCAAGCATTCATCCGCCAAGTGGTGAAAACCTCTGCGCAGCAGCCTGTGATGAAAACAAAACCTGTGGCTTCAGCGGTTGCTACTACCACGCCAGTCGTGGCTTCTGAAACTGCGATGAAAAAGCCAGCGAGTACTGCGAAAGTGGAGCAAAAAGCCGCGCCCGTTACCACAGCGGCTAAACCAGCGCCAAAACACAATAGCACGCCTAAATCCTCGGGGAACAACGATTTCGTATTGCGCCAGCAAGTGAAAGTAAGCAATCAAACCTTCGCATTACCTTTTACTGAAAACCCCAAAGTGCAGTTCTACATGGAGCATGATCAGGCGTGGAATCGCCTGGATTATGACGCAGCACAAATCGTGTGCCGAGATCTCGGTATGCGTCTCGCTATCGAGCAAGAGTGGTCAGCGTTATTAAAATCGAAACAGATGCAGCAACATCAATGGCCAGTGCAATTGCCGTATTGGGGAGAGGGGCGTAAAGGGATGTTCACCACTGGCAAAGTCAATGTGTTAAAAGGCTCATCACTGCTCAATGTGGTGTGTGTGAAGTAAAAAGAAAGCGGCTAATGGCCGCTTTCTTTATTGAACAGAATTGAGCATGGATGCTAGCGCATCGTGGTCATATACTCTTTATATCCAAATCTAAAATAATTCTGGAAAGTCTTATGTATCAATGCCTCAGTATATTTTTCCAGAAAAATTAAATTTTTTGATAAAAATGAAAAAAATTAGAGTCTGGAAAAGTGAATTTTCCAGACTAAAGCTAGTCTTGGATGCTCTCTTCTTCACTGGATGGAACGTTCAGCAATGCGTTTACTGACTGTGCAATTTTTGCTTCCATTTCTGCGTAATTATCTAAAAATTCAGAATCTGCGTGGTAAGAATCCTGGATATTGATGTTGAGTACTTTGCCTGTTTTGTCGTCTTTCCTATCACCGTGCATTTGGAAAAATACTTCATAGCGTCGAGATGACACACCTTCGAATGGTAAAAAACACACTTTATTTTTTGCATCAGCATTATCACTAATAGAATCATCATGAAGTTTCATTGCTAAACTTTTCTCATAAGGTTCCACATATACGACTTTTTTTATTCCGGCAGCAACGATGTGTCGCGCACAGTTGTGACAAGGATATGTCGTAACATATAATGTTTTATCTACAGATGTTTCTTTGTTGTTTCTTGCTAATGCTATAAGAGAATCCATTTCAGCATGAACCGCTCTTGAATATTCAATTAATGTTTTAATCTTGGTTTCAGATGTTATTTGGTTGACGATTTCTTTTAGCTCAAGGGTATTTGTGATTGATTTCTTCAATATATCTGTAATTTCTTCTTTCAGAATATCTTTGTGTTTATCATTCGAGCATCTGCCAGTATGGACGCATCGAAAATCAGCTAATGAGTTTGAATTATATAAACCGCCCCCAAAGCTTGGCACATCATTACAGCCAGTAGATATAATGTTGCCTTGGTTATCAAGTATTGCGGCACCCACTTGTCTTGATAAGCATGCAGACCTGAGGGCTGCTGAATAAGCAGCATGCATGCCGATTTCATCGATAGTAGGACTTATACCATTGATACCGTGAACGAGCTTTATGAACCGTTCTACTGACTTATCCAACATTTGTTTTTGATTGTGAATGTTATGAATAAAATAATCAGCATTAAACAGGCTTTTTTCTACTTGTTGTCCATGAGAAACATCTTTTCGATCCCTTCTCATCAGAGTATCTATTTCTGATGGAGAGATTTTTTCTTCCTCTAGATTTAACCTTCTTTCTCCTTCTGTACGGATCAAGCCAATAAGATAGAAATTTCTAGGGTATACCGATCTAAGGAATTTGATTTCATCAGGGTGCTTTAACTGGTCGATGATGTATGCGATCTTTTTTGTGGTTTTTATTAACGATGGTTCATTGTCATTTTCTTCTGAGGTTTCATCAATTTCATTTTGACAGATTAATGTTCTTTCCAACGCAATTTCTTCGATAGCACAGGCTGCTAAAATTGAGCTCTTATGTGTTTCTCTTAGCGAGTTACCAAGATCTTGCAATCGGTTGTAACGCTTAAATGCCGACAATCCATCTAATGAGGTTTGAGTTTTTTCTGAAATGATTTTACTTATCCGGATATCAACAACTTCATATCCATATGTCTCAAGAGAACTAACTAAACTCTCTTTTAATGCCTTTACACCAGAGCCAATAGCCCCACAGAGGCCAATGACTAGTTCTCTTGAACGTCGTTCTAGTATTCGTTTTTGGAGATCATTTGATGAGCTAGAATTTGATTTTGTTGGAGAAGGAACTGTACTTAATATCTTTTTTGCGGAGGACTTATTCATTGTAAACAACCTGAAATTATGAAACTTATTTCTATACTCTCAGGTTGCTATGTTGCTAATCAAGAATTAACGTGGTTACCAATGGATTTTTTGTGCAGCACGCAAAAGATTGGCTCTAGCTTTCTCTTTTTTTGCGTCTTTCTGTGAAAAGAGCACAACATTACCGCTAGTGTCTGATTTAGAGTTATGGGAGAGACGGTTTTTGTCGCTATTAGAAGCGTTTCTATATTCATGAATGCTTGTAATCATTTGCTTTCCACCGAAATATCCATTCACTAAAGTATGATTTGCGAACAGTAAAGTGCGCACATTCTACTCATATTCCTTGAGCCTTCAAGTACAAGGTATATCAAAAAACGCATTTTTGCGACTAAATCCAACTGATTTCATAATCTGTATCAAAAAAAATAATACCAATAAAATCAGGTGTTTGTATGTTTGGGGTGGTATAAAAGATGAGTGAAATACTATATGTGGATGTTTTTTTGTTAATTAAACACTAAATATAGTGTCTCTATCTATTTCTTACTAATTAAATCTTTTAGAAGGTTTTTCTTCTCTTCAGGGGACATTCGATGGATTAAACAAGCTAGCTCCGCTGATTCATCATCCTCACAAAAGAAATAATTCAAAGGCACTCCAAGTTCATCTGCTATTAATTTTAAGGTCTGAACATCAGGTGTGTGTTTACCTTTCTCATACTGGTTCATTCGTGGACTTGCAGAACTTTCGTCCATACCTATACGTACTCCCAAGGCTTTCTGAGAGAGTTTTGCTTTTTTACGTGCTTCTTTGAGACGCAGTGGGATTGGGTTTTGGAATGACACTTATGGCTCATAATCTTGAAGCTCAAATTAACTAAGATTTTCTTAGTTTTGCTCATTTCTGTATACTAAGTAATCCTTAGTTTTTAGTGGTATTAGAAATACATGAGACGTTCTATGAAGATCAGTGCAGAGATGTACAAGTTGTTGATTGAAAGAACATTAGATGGTTTTTCAGTAATTGAATTAAGAGATGAGTTTATTGTTATAAAAGACTCACTCATTGATCCTGATGAAGCGTATAAAAAAGTTTATCGGCAAATCTTACGGTTTATAAAGAAAGGTTGGCTTAACGGTGAAGGGAGTGGTCGTCAAAAACGATACTTTCAGACAGACACTTTCAAGGCTCTTCATGCGGAGCCAAAGTCAGAAAATGTGGATATTGAGATTGTTTTGAACCAGGACTACTCGGTATTAGTGAGTGAGCGTAATCAATATAAAGGAGAGTTAGAGATTGTTTTAGGTGAGATTGACGAATACCAGTCTCTCAATGTTCGATTCCCTGAACTGGAACCAAAATTAATCACGCTTCTTGATGAAGCAAAAGAACGTTCTGCGTGTCTACTGGGAAAGGTTAATGGGTTAACAAATGTTCTGAAGGTGCTCTCTGGTCAAAAAATAGTGCACCAGAAGTTCAAAACTAAGGCCTTGCTTTTTGAAAGGACATAGAGCGATATATAACCAAAGATCAAGTGATTTTTATTTTTCTTAGTTATGTATTAGCTAGTTATGTGCTTGAGGTTTTGAGAGTGCTTTTAGTTAAAAAGGTTATAGGTTAGCAGATACTAACAGGTGATGGCATTAAATGGAGTTATCCACAGTGGGTGTGTTATATGCAACTTGAAATACTGGCTTAGTAACATTATCTTGTTATCTGTAGTGTCAAAGACACAATATGTAGTGTCTTTCTGTGGAGGAAAAACTAACAGGTATTAGATAAAGAAAACCCCCAACGATTGTCAGGGGCTCACTTAAAGACAATCATCACCTACTAGGATGGATGTTCATCTAAACGTCGAACACTTAGCTTAGCATCCATCCTGGTGAACATGAAATAGTTATCACCAATTTTTGGAAGCTTAGTTATGCCTAAAAATATCAAACAGACTTCAAGTGATGTTGCTTCACTTGCCTCTCATATCCTAAAGAACCCAAATGCTTCAACGATCGCAAAAGCGTTTGCTGGTTCGGCTTTATCACAAACTTCAACCTCCAGGCAGACTAGCTCTGAAATGGAAAGCAGAGCGTCTAAAGCGTTGCAGAGCACTAAATACAGTGAAGAAACGAAAACTCTCGCTGCTTCTGTTTTATCTCAATCAAGCAAAGATCGGTAGGAAGAAGTATATGTCCCGTAAAGATTTACTAACGGATATTGCTGACACTCTAAAAAGCATGGTGCAGTAACTCGTATATTCGAGATGCTCACCAAGAAGAGCTATGAGCCTCTTCAATGTCCACGCTGCAATGGTCCAGGGTATGAGCCATGACTAAGCTAGTGAGGATAGGGTCGTAAGTCGTGGTAAATCTATTGTCACAACTTATGCAAAGTGTACTTAGGTGATGGATTGAAAACGGAGGTTACATGCCAAATCCACCTGAATATGAACACCTTAAAAACCAAGTCCGAATTCTTAGTTTGAATGGCGGTGGTGCAAGAGGCTTGTTTACTATCAGCTTGTTAGCTGAAATAGAGCGAATCATCGAGGAAAAACAAGGTATTAACGGTTTTAAAGTTGGAGATTATTTTGACCTGATTACAGGTACTTCTATTGGTGGAATTCTGGCTTTGGGTTTGGCTTATGGAAAGAGCGCCAGAGAACTGGAAGATGTATTTAGAAAACAAGCTGGGTATATTTTCCCAGAGCAGAAATACCCACGATTTTTCCCAGTTTTTCGCAGACGGTATCGACTGGCCAGAGGTCCACTTTATGATAGTAAGCCATTGGCTAAAACGATAGCCAGTATGGTAGGAGAAGAGAGCACTTTTAATGATCTGAAGTGTCGAGTTCTAATTCCTACAGTTAATCTTTCTACAGGTAAACCTCAGTTCTTCAAAACGCCCCACAATCCTGAGTTTCATAGGGATGGTCGTATAAAACTAATAGATGCAGCCTTAGCTACCTCAGCTGCTCCCACATATTTTGCTCCTCATTACTGTGTAGACTTAGATTCGTACTTTGCAGATGGGGGATTGGTTGCTAACAATCCAAGTTTTATTGGCTTGCATGAAGTCTTTCGCGATATGGCAACAGACTTTCCTGAAGCAAAGGTTAGCGACGTAAAGATACTAAACGTAGGGACATTGGGAGAAGAGTACAGTCTTAGCCCTTCTAGTTTGGCCGGGAAGAGTGGATACCTAGGATTATGGGGAATGGGTGAGAGGTTAGTTCTCAGCGCCATGGCAGCGAACCAAGAACTCCATAAAGCAATGTTATTGAGAGAGTTTGCGACACATGATGCTATAGGAAATTTCGTGCGCTTGGATAACAACATACCTCATGAAGCCGCTAGTGATATCACTTTGGACAACGCTTCTGCAAGCTCGCTCAGTAATTTAGCTAGCCGCGGTAGGCAGTTAGCTACTGAAGAGTTCACTAAAAACAAAGCATTGGCAGATTTTTTCAAAGTACCTGCCCGCAAATTTAAGTAAATCTTAGAGGAGAGTGAGAATGACTTGGAACTTTCACCAGTACTACACAAACCGAAATGATGGCTTGATGGGCAAGCTAGTTCTTACAGACGAGGAGAAGAACAATCTAAAGGCATTGCGTAAGATCATCCGCTTAAGAACACGAGATGTATTTGAAGAAGCTAAGGGTATTGCCAAGGCTGTGAAAAAAAGTGCTCTTACGTTTGAAATTATTCAGGAAAAGGTGTCAACGACCCAAATTAAGCACCTTTCTGACAGCGAACAACGAGAAGTGGCTAAGCTTATTTACGAGATGGATGATGATGCTCGTGATGAGTTTTTGGGATTGACACCTCGCTTTTGGACTCAGGGAAGCTTTCAGTATGACACGCTGAATCGCCCGTTTCAGCCTGGTCAAGAAATGGATATTGATGATGGAACCTATATGCCAATGCCTATTTTTGAGTCAGAGCCTAAGATTGGTCATTCTTTACTAATTCTTCTTGTTGACGCGTCACTTAAGTCACTTGTAGCTGAAAATCATGGCTGGAAATTTGAAGCTAAGCAGACTTGTGGGAGGATTAAGATTGAGGCAGAGAAAACACATATTGATGTACCAATGTATGCAATCCCTAAAGATGAGTTCCAGAAAAAGCAAATAGCTTTAGAAGCAAATAGATCATTTGTTTTTGAATCATATGTTGCAGATTCAATTACTGACGATAGTGAAACTTATGAATTAGATTCAGAAAACGTAAACCTTGCTCTTCGTGAAGGTGATCGGAAATGGATCAATAGCGACCCCAAAATAGTTGAAGATTGGTTCAACGATAGTTGTATACGTATTGGTAAACATCTTCGTAAGGTTTGTCGCTTTATGAAAGCGTGGAGAGATGCGCAGTGGGATGTTGGAGGTCCGTCATCGATTAGTCTTATGGCTGCAACGGTAAATATTCTTGATAGCGTTGCTCATGATGCTAGTGATCTCGGAGAAACAATGAAGATAATTGCTAAGCATTTACCTGGTGAGTTTGCTAGGGGAGTAGAGAGCCCTGACAGTACCGATGAAAAGCCACTCTTCCCACCCTCTTATAAGCATGGCCCTCGGGAGATGGACATTATGAGCAAACTAGAGCGTTTGCCAGAGATTCTGTCATCTGCTGAGTCAGCTGACTCTAAGTCAGAGGCCTTGAAAAAGATTAATATGGCGTTTGGGAGTCGTGTTACTAATAGCGAGCTTATTGTTTTGGCAAAGGCTCTACCGGCTTTCGCTCAAGAACCTAGTTCAGCCTCTAAACCTGAAAAAATCAGCAGAACAATGGTAAGTGGCTGAAAGTGAAGCAGGAATTACATCATACATTACTGGGATGCGGATTTCGTTATACGCCCGCTAAACAAATGCCTAAAGGCATTCTGTTGGATACAAAAAGCCGACGCAAAGGCTACTACGTAAAAGAGTACTCGACTAAAGGTGGGGTATTTGTAATTGCTTTGGTTCTGTGGAATGACCCGCACATACAGTTACCCTTTGCGTATATTCTGCAGCAACCTGAACAGTATAAAGGTCGACTACTGCCTCACATTAATTTCGGGTTTTACCTGTGCTATGTTGCTCAAATGGAGGCTGATTGGAACTCCAATGATCTAAAGTCAACTTATCAAGATGTGGATGAGCAAATACAGCTAACCTTGGATAACTCTGTCGCATCTGTCGAGAGTGGAACGTCAAATGATGTTGAGCTTGAAGGAGAGTTTAGTGCTTATTGGCAATCAGAAGAAGAGCTCTACCTGTTAGCTAAGCCGTCGAGAAAAGCTCAGTTAAAGGCTCATCTAGTAGAAGCTGAGCTAAGTAGTGGCTCTATCCGGAGAGAGTACGTAGCTGCTTGCTCTGAGCAAAGTGAAGAGTTAGTAAAATGGTTGAACCAAAGAAAGTTCGATGAAAGCTCCCTGCAAGAAGTGTCAATTACAACACATTGTATATCAGTAAAGCCGAACCGTTTGGCAGGTGTAAACTGGCCTCCATCTTGCCTTCGTGAGGTGTTAAGTTGGTTGAAGCTCGTTGATTGCTCTGCGCATACTCGGACGGTTACTCTCTTGATGGCCAAGAGGACAAAACGTCACATATTGTTGTTTGATGTGGAGGGGCAAGATGAATTGGCCGTTTACTTGGAGCTGAATTTAGATGTTATTGGTAAGCGGTACTTTGGTAGGAATGCCGCTAGAAAGCGGAACATAAACAATGAAGCGGCATTATTAGGTGGCAAGTTTGTGAGTGTCAACTTTAAGCGGCTAGGTGTGACCAGAGCTGATCGAGACACTCTACTAAGTCGTAATCAACCGCGACCAGACGTTGGAAATTTAAGTCAGAAGCGTATTGCTCTTATTGGATGCGGAACTATAGGTGGATATTTGGCAGAACTGCTGCTGCGTAGTGGTGCTGGCTGCGGAGAAAATTACTTCCACCTTTATGATAATGATTCTTTCAAACCACACAATTTTGCTCGGCATTCTCTGACAGCTCATAACTTTGGTCTAGCGAAATCTATAGCTTTAGCCAATAGCCTGAAGGAAGCCGTCCATATCGCTCAGAGTATCAAAGGAATTGACAGACAGTTCCCTATCCAGGCAGATGTTCTATCGAAATATGACATTGTTATTGATGCAACAGGTCGCCCACCTGTTTCCAAACGTCTTGCAGCAGTGGCTAGGAGTCTAATTGCAGATATTAGGCCTGTTCTTATTCATGCATTTAATGATGGTAATGGGCGGGCTTCAAAGGTTTTGGTTGATGATGGTCGCTGCTGTTATGGTTGTATGATGGCTGATCCAGCAGTTTATCGAAACAACATAGATCTTCGTTTTGAGGGCATTGATCTGGCAAAAGAGAAGCACATAAGTTGTGGGAGTACATATACACCATATGATGCTGCAGTAAGCCATATAACGGCGGCTTTAGCTCAGGAGGCCGTCTTGAATACGCTAGAGCATACACTTCCCTGGAACTATAGTGAGCATATGTTAGATGGTTCTCGTTCGAAAAAGCCGAGAACTCTAAAGCGCTTCTCAGGATGTAATATTTGTGATGAGTGATGTCGAACTTGTTTTCAAAGATGAGAGTGATTGCCTTGTTGTCATTATGGGACATGTAGTAACGCGATTACTGTCTTATCGTCAGCTCCATCAGCTTACCCCTGAGTCTGCTGGTGTCCTTATAGGAGAGCGTAGAGGACAACATTTGGTTGTTTGCGATATCTCTGAACCTGGGTCTGGCGACATTCGTCAGAGGTGCAGAGTTGATCGTCGAGGAGTTCACCATCAGTCACGAGTGAATGAGGCCTTTGAAAGATCTGCTGGTACTCATCTGTACCTTGGGGAGTGGCACACACACCCGGAAGATAGACCATTCCCCTCCGCGACAGATAGACATTCTTGGAGAAGAAATATTGTCTCCGACGAGTCTATGCTCTTACTGATAGTTGGCCGCAAGGGCTTTTGGCTTGGTAAGAAAGAAAGAGAGTTAATTACTGTATTTAAGAAAATCAAATCTTAGGTATACTAATTCATTCACTGTACTTCGGAAGTTGTTCAATATCGGATTCAAATTCTGAAATTTTGTACTGATATTGCTGAATCATTAAGGTGAGCTGGTTATGTTGGCTCGCCATACTAGATAGTTGTTCTTTTAAATCTTCTACTTGCTCTCGGTACTTTTCCTTCAGTTTTATTTCCTTATTTAATCTATCTCTTAAGCTAGAAATCTTATCTTCATATGCATTTTGAGTCCTAATTTTCGGTGAGTTCCGGATAGCGGACTCTTTGATTTTTTGTACTATATCTTTGTAGTAATAGGCAGAGCCATCACCGAGTCCTGCTTCTTCTTCGACAGCCTTAACGGATATCTTCCTTGCAGGATCTACGCGGTGAGTTTTTCCCGATAAAATTCTTCCTAGTGCTTGCTCTAGTTCAACCTTCGTAATTTGGGATTTGCTCATATTTATCGTTACCTATTTCAAATCTAGTGAATGGGATCTGGAACTTATGAAGAACTTTTTCTGCGGCTCTTATTTGAGTAATAAAATGTGAATACATGGAAGATGTTAGTGAACCTATAGCTTCCATGTCAGTAACTTGTTTGCATACCCATTGATAGCGTTTGTTCCAGTTTTCAGCTTTTTCTTTATCGATAAGCTGGTTTTCACAACTCATACAGTTGGCTGGAGAACTCACTTTATGCATCTGGCATTCGTAACCAGCCATACAGTAAGAGTGTAATGTACCAACAAGAGTTAATCGACCAGCTTTAACATGTTCATCTATTGCATCCCAAGATTTGTATTTTTTATGTAGGGATATTCGATTTTTATTTATAGAGCCTGCCATATGACCCATAAGTTGACCTGAATCCCAGCCTTTATACCATTCATGAATTTTTTGTGTCGTAGACTCTTGGATTACGTCATTGAGGAATGCTTGAAGCTCTGTATCGATCTGTAGTGCTTTTATTTTGCTGGCAAGCCCACCTTCTCCGTACCATTCTGTTGTGGGTAGATCTAGGTGTTTGAACTGTTCTTTTATCGCAATATCGTGACAAAGGTTATGACGTTTTGAAAATACAGCAAAAGTTCTGCGTAGTTGATGGGTAGTTAATGGCCAGATATTGCCAACTTTTAAATTTTCAGCAGCCTTTTTGGGTTCCCTATTTGGATTGATAATTTTAAATTCATTTAGGTCATTTTCTGTTATAATGGCATTTGCTTTTTTACATATTTTTCTGAAGTGTCTTCTCATATTATTATCTTGAGAAATAATGGGTAATTGAGATTTTCGACCTTGGACTAACCATAAACATGAAGAATTATATTCACTCATTGGGTCATCATCTTCTATTAATTGAATTCGCATAAACCTTGATATTGCTTCTGCTAAATCAATTGCCTTCTCTGCTAGTTTGGTTGTTATCCATTCTGCTGGCTTTCCTCTACCTTGTGAAAATTTATGATGTTCAGATCTAAGAACGTAATACTTTCTTCCATATAATTCTTTGTCTCTAAAACTATTCGAATCTAAACAATATAATTCTGAACGCCGCATTCCGGTAAGGGCTCCACATACAATGAAACATATTGTTTGTAATTCGATAATAGCACTTTGTAGCTTTCGTTCATTATGCGGTAATTTCAGATATAAAGGGGTTTCAGATAAATGGGATTTTATTATTGAGTGATATGATGCTGGCATATGGTTATTCACTTCTACTCTGTAGTCAGTGGAGTCTTGATTTATCCATGTCCATTTACCGCTTGAAATTTTTTCATCTACCCTACGTTTTCCTTCTTCATAGTTTTGTCTTAAGTCATGTAGCAGTTCATGAATGGCCTCTTTATATGGAAAAAAATCTTCTATTTGCTGAAAACAATAGCTATATATTTTTTCCATAATTTTAGTAGGAATTGCATAAAATTGGTTAGTGCCTTCTTCTTTACGTTTTCCTGTCATTTCATAAGCAAACTTTGTAGATGTTTGATCTTTTTGTATCTTGAACTTTATAGGTAGATAGCGACTAACTCTCTCTATATTTGACAAAGTGTTGTATAGAGCAGCTACTTGAGAATGTTGATAATTTTGTGATCGAATATAGTCAGAGAATTCTGCAAATACAATATTTGATGACAGATCTTTTATGGAGCGAAATCCTTTGGATTCTATGAACTTATAGATTTGGGCTAATTTTGAAAATCGCGCTAGAAGTGTTGATGGTTTAATTACCGCTCCTTTTCTATGATGTCCTGATATATAAAGCCATGAGAAACATATAATCTTCATTTCTCTAGCTAAACCCTCATCAGAGAATGATGAAAAAATAGTATGTTTTTTATGGACAACTCTAGAATCCAAGTACGCAGAAAAGTTCCATTCTTCATCTCCAAAATAGCTTTTAGGGCTGCCATCATATTGTTTTGTTACAACAATTTTATCTAATTTTTCAAAATCTTTATTAAGATAAAGATTAATTACTTTTTTATATTCGGAAATGTTTTCTTTAAGTATATTTTTAGGTAGTTCAAATAATGGCGTCATAGCTTGTCCTTAAAAATCGATATTGATGCCTTCCGGCCATAAAGGATGTCTACCTTCATTCTGTAGTTTTTTTTCGGCTAACCTTTTAACTTTGGGGTGGATGGTGAAGACAATGCGATTGATCGAATTTAAAAGATCAGAATAGTTTTTATTAAAATGTTGCTCACTGAGATGGTGAACTTTTGAATCGATGATGGATTCTCGATAACTCAGTAAACACCAGATATCCTCAACACTTTCAATGATGACCTGATTTTCACAATTGAAGCAATTATGAATGTCAGAACAAGCCAGATGGTCAACGTTAAAGTCTTTCGGACTGAAGTGATTCCTCCTTCGATATTTGTCAGCATGACTGGAATAGACATCTTTACAGCCCGTTCCTATAATCGTTTTTTCGCCGTGCTTATCTGCATATTTTGCAAGGAACTCCTCGTACGGAAGAACTTCTAATCCCAACTCTTTTTTTGCAAATTCTTTTGCAGCATTAATATCTGAACATCGAGCAGCGCCTTCAATTGTGTAAGTTGCTGCAAGCAACTGTTTTTGGTTCTCAACCTGATTTCCGGAAGAATAGTGCTTTGATAACGTGTATGGGGTGTTGCCTAAGAGCAATGCTGTTTCAGTTGCATTTCCCGTTTTTGCTAAATAGCGGGAACTTCCACTGGCACGAAATTTTGAAGCCATTGGCCTCAATGGCTCACCATCATCAGATTTTAGATAAAACGTCTCATACAGCCATTTAGAGAAGGTTTGTATATGTCCTTGTTCCAAAGGCGCAATATGATCTTTTTTGGTTTGCCAGAGCAAATGAGGATCCGAAGAAATAAGGCTACTAAGCTGCAATAGCTGCTCAAAAAATCTAAGTGCTATTTTGGGAACATGAAATGTACCGTTATCCCCAATCGATATAGATACATACTTATTTGCTCTAGGCTTTAAAACACTTTGCTCAAACCACTTACCACCTTCAAATATTTTTTCTTTCGGCTTTGTCATATTGAGGAGAACGGTTGTATTGCCCCAAGTGTAATATGACAACATGAAGTAGGCGGCACTAAAGCATTTTGTTATTGGTGAGGCGATTTCATGTGTATGGTTGTTGTAGGTAAAGGCCGCAGTTCTTTTATTGGTTGAGGCATTCAAATGTATGTTCGGGTTCTCCATGATTTGTTTAGAGATCTGTCTGAAAAATGAGTTAATAACTTTGATTAAGGAAGACAGCTCTCGATCTGAATAACCTTGAGTGGGATTAGGTTCAGAGCGAAACAATCCATAAGGAGAGAACCATTCTGAGCTTGGGTTACCAAGCATTTCCAAACATTTTTTTGAACAAGAAATCATTTTTCGTGCAGAATTGACGTTCATTGAAGATATACGAACTTGTTCTATTAAGTGCCTCTCCCATGACTCAACAGCGGCTGAGCTTTCCGGATTAAGTCTTTTTGAATCACAAAAGCGAACGTACTTTGCAAAATCTCTTAGGTAGCTTTGTTTTGTCAGATCAGAGTATTCGTTCGTCTCAGTAAATGTTCGGTACCATCTCAAAACATCAGCATCTCGATTTGCAGGTTCGGCTTGTTGTAAATCTCTTTTAAAAGCAACGCCTTTGTAGAAAAAACGAGTGAAGTCATAAGTGAACGTTTGTTTGATTCCGGTGCGAAGTTTGATTGTTAACGTTGGAGGAGAGTAAGTCATAACATTGCTTCCTCCAATATTTGGTCAAGCATCACAATCGCATTTTGGTTTGCTTTTTCTTTTCTCAAATATCGAAGGTATTTCCATGTGGTTTTATCGTCTTTGTGCCCCATCCATCCCATGATCAAAGCTAAGGCATCGCCAACTGGGAGATGGTTCATTAATGAATCGAGGCGATAGGTTCCATAGGTCGCTCTCAAGTCATGAGTGCGATGATTAAAGATAATATTGTGTTTCTGGTGGATGTGGTGTTTTAGGCGACGAAAATGTTGCTGGATGTTGTTACTACAAAGCGGGTTACCTAAATTGTTAAGGAGAAGCGTTTTATTTGTATTATTAGTTTTCTGTTCCCGTTTGAGTCGTCGTTCACTAACCAAATAGTCATACATTCTGCGCATTAGCTGGTTAGGTATTTCTACTTTGCGCGTTTTGTTGAATTTTGTATGTACGCCGTTATGAGCTCCGAGTTCAACTTCGTATCGACGAATATGTTGTTGAGGCATTTCCACAACCGAAAATGGAAATGTACAAGCTTCTTCAACGCGTAATCCAGACTGTATTTGTAGTAGTTGATGAATGATAAATTCTTCGGAACACTCTCTGAGGCAGTCGGCGAAACATAATAGTTCTTGCTGAGATAATGGATTGAGTTTCTGCTGTTCATTTCTGGCCGGTTTCCTGATTCTTAGATCAGTTGAACGTACTGCGAACCTCGGATTGTTATGATTCATCATTCCTGTATTGGCAATATGAACTATCTGATAATTAAATGGTTTGCTCTCTTCGGTGAAGGTGATAAATCTTTCATGAGCTGCCCATTCATAGAACTTTATGACATGAAGAATGTACATAGATGCTGTCGAAAAAGCGATCTCACCGCTTCTAGCTGCTTTTAACAGGTCATCATTTCTGAATCGATAGGTGGGTTTTAGATAGTCGTTTGCTGGAAAATTATCCCAGGAATAATTATTTGTTTCTAAGAACTGCCAATATCTCTTAAGAGCGCGAACACTCACTGTTACATCGACTGCTTTTCGAATATTCACCAAGTAATTGAGCCAAAGGTTCACCGGTAGCAGGTATTCGTTGTCTTTAGAGTAAAAGGTAGGAAATCCACTTAATTGAATGGATTTCGATTTGCTTGATGGCGGATAGATTCGGGGAACATCAAAATTTTTCGAATTTATGACAGTAACCATACCAGCCTCCAATGTATTTGATATACGTAGAGGCTAGTATGTTTTCCAGAGTTTACAAATCTACAGGGTGGATTTTCCAGATACCGATCTACATGGTAACGAACTCTTCTGAACCCGTTGGGTGAATCGCGACCACGGAATCGAAATCGGCTTTGGTTGCGCCCATTTTCATTGCGACACCAAAACCTTGGATCATCTCATCAACCGCAAAACCGATGCCGTGTAGACCGACCACGGTTTCTTCAGGGCCTGCACAAACCAGCTTCATTTTGCATGGCTGACGGTGAGAGGTAACGGCGGTGTACATAGCGGTAAAGCTGGATTTGTACACTTTCACGTTCTCTGCACCGTACTGAGCAATAGCTTGTGGTTCAGTCAGGCCAATCGTGCCGATCGGTGGGTGGCTAAACACCACGGTTGGCACCAACTGGTAATCCATCTTGGCATTCAGTTTGTTGTTAAACAGGCGCTCAGAAAGTTGGCGTCCCGCTTTTACCGCAACCGGAGTCAGCTCAATGCCACCTTCCATGATGTCACCGACACAGTAGATGCCTGCTACGTTGGTGTTTTGGAACTCATCGACCTTGATGTAGCCTTGCTCATTGGTCGCAACGCCCGTTACAGCAAGGTTGATGGCATCGGTTGCTGGGTGGCGACCGATCGCCCAAATCAGGGTATCAACGTTGTACGTCTGACCATTTTCCAGATGCAGCGTCAAGCTACCATCGGCTTCTTTGACCACTTGTTTTGGCACGCTATGGGTGTGCAGCTGTGGCCCTTCGGTGTTCATCACTTCCACTAAGGTTTCGATGATCATTGGGTCGAAGCTACGCAGTGGTGACTCTTTGCGGCAGAACAGGTGAGTTTCTGTACCTAGCGCATTCAGCACGCCTGCGATTTCTACTGCGATGTAACCAGCACCGATCACCGCAACGCGTTTTGGCTGCTCGCTCAGCTCAAAAAAGCCGTTCGAGTCGATGCCGTATTCTGCGCCTGGAATATTTGGAATGCTTGGGCGACCACCTACGGCAATCAGAATGTGGTCAGCGGTGTAAAGCTCGCCATTCACTTCGACGGTTTTCGCATCCACAAACTTAGCGAAGCCCTTAATAACGTGAACTTTATTGTTGCCCAGAACACGGTCGTAAGATTGATGGATGCGGCCAATGTAGGCTTGGCGGCTTTCAATCAGTTTTGCCCAGTTGAAGTTCTTCACATCGACATCGAAGCCGTAATCTTCAGCATAAAGGTGCATCGCTTCTGCGATTTGCGCGCCGTGCCACATCACCTTTTTCGGTACGCAGCCAACGTTGACACAAGTACCGCCTAAATCTTTGGCTTCGATGAGCGCCACTTTCGCGCCATACATCGCCGCGCGGTTGGCTGAAGCGATACCGCCGCTGCCGCCACCAATACACAGGTAGTCAAAATGTGTTGCCATTACTTTCTCCAATTATGTCTGGCGAAGATGCTCTTCGCTCTTTTCTTGTATTCCTTATATCAGGGCAAGTGCGTCAGAATCCACCTGCCTTGATGAAAAAGCCGATTATTCAGGCACGACCCATTCAACTTTGTAATGTCCCGTTGCAGGGGCAATCGCCTGTTTGAGGAAAGGCAGAATGGTCTGCATCTGGCTTTCCAGCGTCCATGGCGGGT
Source organism: Vibrio mimicus (assembly GCF_019048845.1). Classification (NCBI taxonomy): domain Bacteria; kingdom Pseudomonadati; phylum Pseudomonadota; class Gammaproteobacteria; order Vibrionales; family Vibrionaceae; genus Vibrio; species Vibrio mimicus. The sequence continues at coordinate 3,165,331 of NZ_CP077426.1, read as the reverse complement.
TCACTACAATCATGCCGGAAGCCGTCATGCCGCGTTCGTTAGTATCGGGAGAGACACCCAGCTCAATTTGTAGGATTTTGCGAATCCCTAAACCTTGCAAGCCTTCTAACATGTCATCAATATCGCAGCGATTGACCACCGGATACCAAATCGCATAGATGCCGGTTGCCCAGCGTTTGTAACTCTGAGCGATCGCTTGCACTACGTCGCGATACTCTTTGGCGAGCTCATAAGGCGGGTCAATCAGCACTAAGCCGCGGCGCTCTTGCGGCGGCAAACTGGCTTTCAGACGCGCGAAGCCATCTTCTTTATAAATAGAGACTTGGCGATCACGGTGGAACTCTTGCTCCAGCAATGGGTAATCGCTTGGGTGGAGTTCGGTCAGCACCATGCGATCCTGCTCACGCAGATGGGCGCGTGCCACACGGGGTGAACCTGGGTAGTAACGCAGAGTTTCTCCCTGATTGAGCTGGCGAATCGCATCCAGATAGCTATCGAGCTCCGCTGGAATATTGTCTTGTTGCCAGACTCTTGCAATCCCTTGTTTGTATTCGCCCGTTTTCTCCGACCATTCATGAGTCAGATCGTAACGACCCACACCAGAGTGAGTATCATGGTAGACAAAAGGTTTCTCTTTTTGTTGCAGAGAATTGAGGATCAGGCTCTGCACGATATGCTTCAGCACATCCGCATGGTTGCCCGCATGGAAACTATGTCGGTAACTTAACAAAATAGACTCTCAAACCCTTCAAGGGGCGCTGTACTAGAGGCTGTTCAGCCTGCCGCTAGTAATAGAAATAAAAATATTGGCTTGATTATATACCGATTTATGGCGCAGAGCGCAGCGTAAAGCCGCGGTTTTTTGTGTAGCGAAAGGCGCGACTGAGTCGTATTTTGCAACGCTTTTCCTACCGCCTCCTATTGAAAAATCATTCTGCTACCTATATTTACTAGCATAACTCCCAGGTCAAAATTCGGCCTGTCTCTATGATGAAAAGGAATCTTTTTATGTCAAACCCACTTCTTACCTTTACGGATCTGCCGCCGTTTTCTGCGATTAAACCGGAGCACGTAAAGCCAGCGGTTGAACAGGCGATAGCGGATTGTCGCCACACCATAGATCAGGTTCTGGCCGATAACCCACAGCCGAGTTGGGAAACCGTGATTGCCCCGATTGAAGCGGTGGATGATCGCCTAAGCCGCATCTGGTCGCCAGTCAGCCACATGAATTCTGTCGTGAACAGTGATGAACTGCGTGAAGCGTATGAAAGCTGCCTGCCGTTGCTTTCTGAATATGGCACTTGGGTTGGTCAGCACAAAGGCCTGTTTGAAGCGTACAAAACTTTAAAAGAGAGCGAAGGCTTCGCGGCATTAACGCGTGCGCAGCAAAAAACCATCACTGACAGTCTGCGTGATTTTGAGTTGTCAGGCATTGGCTTGCCAGCACAAGAGCAAAAGCGCTATGGCGAAATCAGCAAGCGTATGTCTGAGCTGGGCTCTAAGTTCTCTAACAACGTGCTGGATGCCACTATGGGTTGGACCAAGCACATTACGGACATGAACGAACTGGCGGGCATGCCGGAGTCTGCGTTAGCGGCGGCAGAAGCAGCGGCCCAAGGTAAAGGCCTAGACGGTTATCTGCTGACGTTAGACATTCCATCTTACCTACCTGTGATGACTTACTGTGATAACCAAGCGCTGCGTAAAGAAGTGTATGAAGCGTATGTAACGCGCGCTTCGGATCGTGGCCCGAATGCGGGTAAGTGGGATAACAGCGAAATCATTGCTGAGCAACTCAAACTGCGCCATGAAATCGCGCGTATGCTCGGCTTTAGCACTTACAGCGAAAAATCGCTGGCCACAAAAATGGCCGAAACGACCGACCAAGTGCTCGGTTTCTTAAATGATTTAGCCAGCAAAGCCAAGCCACAAGGTGAGCGCGAAGTGGAAGAGCTACGCCAATTTGCCGAAAGTGAGTTTGGCGTGAAGCAGCTTGAGCTGTGGGATATTGCTTACTACAGCGAAAAGCAAAAGCAGCATCTGTTTGAAATCTCCGATGAAGAGCTGCGTCCTTACTTCCCTGAGCACAAGGTAGTGAATGGCCTGTTTGAAGTGCTGAACCGCTTGTTTGGTATGCAAGTCAAAGAGCGCCAAGGGGTGGATGTATGGCACGAATCAGTGCGCTTTTTCGATATTTTTGACGAAAAAGGAACGCTGCGTGGCAGCTTCTATCTCGACCTGTATGCGCGTGAACACAAACGCGGCGGCGCGTGGATGGATGAGTGCCGTGTACGTCGCACTACCGACAGTGGCGCACTGCAAACACCGGTGGCTTACCTGACGTGTAACTTCAACCGCCCAGTGGGTGATAAGCCTGCGCTGTTTACCCACGATGAAGTGACGACCCTGTTCCACGAATTTGGCCACGGCATTCACCATATGCTGACCCAAGTGGAAGTGGGCGCGGTATCGGGCATCAATGGTGTGCCTTGGGATGCGGTCGAGCTGCCAAGCCAGTTCTTGGAAAACTGGTGTTGGCAAGAAGAGGCGCTGGCATTTATTTCCGGTCATTACCAAACCGGTGAGCCATTGCCGAAAGCGATGCTGGATAAAATGCTGGCGGCGAAAAACTTCCAATCGGCGATGTTTATTCTGCGCCAGTTGGAGTTCGGATTGTTCGACTTCACTCTGCACACCACTTACGACCCAGAAGTGGGACCCAAAGTGCTGGAAACCTTGGCGGAAGTGAAAAAGAAAGTCGCGGTGCTGCCGGGCTTGGAGTGGAACCGCTTCTCGCACAGCTTTAGCCATATCTTTGCGGGTGGCTACAGTGCCGGTTACTACAGCTACTTGTGGGCCGAAGTGCTTTCGGCGGATGCGTTCTCACGCTTTGAAGAAGAAGGCATTTTCAACCACGAAACGGGGCTGAGCTTCCTCAACAACATCCTTGAAATGGGTGGCAGTGAAGAGCCGATGGAGCTGTTTAAGCGTTTCCGTGGCCGCGAACCACAAATTGATGCTTTGCTGCGTCACGCAGGAATCGCCGCTTAAATTTGAACCTTGATCTGCATAACCCCGCACTTCTGTGCGGGGTTTTTTACATCCCTCATATCCTGTTAATGGGGTAAATCGAGCTGCTGGTGGATCTGTCTGATGGTGTGCCAGTGGTGTTTAAGCCAATGATCGAGAGAATATCGGCCAGATCCCCAAACCATCACGGTCAGCAGCATCATTCCCCACAATTGGTGATCGGTAAAACCTTGTTCCCAAAGCACAGGATAGGAGATCACCGCAATGGCATTGATGGCAAACAGTGCAAAGGCGCTTAAACGGCCGAGCAAACCAGGGATGAGCAGCAAGGGCAGTCCTAATTCTGCGGCGGTGCCGAAGTAGGCCGCCCATTGCCAAGGCAAAAGTGGCACTTGGTATTCCAGTTCAAACAGATATAAGGTGCTGTCCCAACTGGATATTTTAATCCAACCCGATTGCCAGAAAACCCATCCAACCCAGAGTCGACACATGAGCAGCAGCAGGTTGGCGACATCGCGCTGTAAAATGTGACAGAGTGAGTAATAGCCTTGGATTAAGCGAGAAAGTATCGACATATTAAGCTCCTTGTGACGCAAGGGTGAAGCCCGCCAGAATTTCTAGTGGCAGCAAAGAGGGGAGTGCAGCGAGTGCATCGGGCGGAATATCGCCAAGAGGCGTCTGTTGTTCAATCGCGAGTAGCAGTTGGTAAGCATGGGGTTGGAGTGGTAGCGTCCAAGGATCCCCTTCGCTGTCACACGCGATAACCCCCATTTGCGCTTGATGCAGCGTGATTTGGCTAACATCGTTGCTATGCAGCGCACGCTGTAAATCAAACAGAGCATAAGCAGAGTCGAAGGCGTGCACCCAAGGTAACAGATGAAGTACCACCTTGGCATGTTGCTCTGCCGCCACTGTGCTTAGTGACTCTAATGGTGTCCATTGTGGGCGAGGTTCGCACGCATAGGCTTGTTGGACGCGATCGAGCGTCCATTCAAAACGCGCCAACGCCGTTGCGTAAGGGACAATCGTGGTGACTTGAGTGGCACGTTCAATCAGGGTGTCAAACCGATCGCCATAGTGACTGACATCCGGATTGGTTAAAGGGTGAGTGAGCACATATTCGCGCGCCAGTGCGGCAAAGCACTCTTCTCCCAAGATCTCAAGTAGCAGAGGGTAGGTAGCTGCCATCACTTCACTGAGGCTGATCACACGATTGTTGCGATAAATCTGGAGTCGATCCGTGGGATCTCGCCCATCCGCGATGATGGCGCACGCTTCCCCCCCGACTTGATAGTTCAGGCCATGAGCAAATTGAGCCTGTAATTGGGCTAGCGTCAGGCTCATGACACTCTCCTTACATGAGAGGGGTTGGCGTTGATCCGATTTAGGCTCTGTGCGGCTCGCTGCGCTTGGGCGAGCAACACCGAAGGGCTTGGAATATCAAGATCCCACTCAATCAGCGTGTGGCGGCTGCCATGCAGTTGGGTCCACTGTTCAAAAAGTTGCCACAGTTCATCGCTGACGGGCCGACTATGAGTATCAATCCAGATCTCCCCGTCTGGGAGAGATTTCACGCTGTAGCCTGCCAGATGAATTTCATCCACCGCGCAAGCTGGAATAGCGTTGAGATAAGTGTGCACATCAAAGCCATGATTAAACGCAGATACTTGCACGTTATTGAGATCGAGCAGCAGCCGACAGCCTGTGCGCTGTTGAATGGCAGAAAGAAATTCCCATTCCGGGATGGTGGAGTGTTCAAAACGCAGATAACTGGAGGGATTTTCGATCAGCAGCGGGCGCTTGAGAGCCAGTTGCACCTGATCAAGATTACGGCAAAAAACCTCTAGTGCTTCTTCGGTATAGGGCAAAGGCAGTAAGTCATTGAAGTAGTGTCCAGCTTGCGCACTCCAACTAAGGTGATCGGAAACGAACATCGGTTCAATCTCATCAACGAGTGCTTTGAGTTGGGCAAGATGCGTGCGGTTGACTGTTTCAACCGAGCCTAGTGAGAGGCCAATGCCGTGACAGCTCAGCGCATACCGCTCACGCAATGAGATCAGCTCCGCTCTGGCCGGAGAATAGGGCGAAAAATAGTTTTCGCTGTGGATTTCTAGCCAAGTTAGATCTGTGTCCTGCTGCTGAAAATAGGCCAAATGTGGGCTGCGCAACCCCACGCCAACATGAGGGTGGACTGAGTTTGAATCCATGGGGCCATCCTTGTTACGCGATAAAAATCACTATTGAAAGTGGTGCGCAGCCAAGGCTGCGCACTCAATCGTTAATGTGACATGGTGCTGCCGCCAGCCAACTTGTCACAGACGCCTTTGGGTAACACCACAAAAGCATCTTTTTGGTTATCCATTTTGGCGGTACCTGCACAAGATCCGGTTTTGGTGGCGCAGTCATTTTTCCCCGCTTTCGCGACTCCATAACATTTTTCATTGTCAGCAGCAGAAGCGGCGGTGGCGGTCAGTAAAGTGCCTCCCATAGCGAGTAGGCCAGTGATTGCAGCAGTAACAGCTAGGTTAGATTTTTTCATGGTGTGTTCCTCAAGACAGTTCCTTGGTCATTATTTCACAAGTCATTAACATGGCTTGCTTAGACAAAAGGAGCGGAGCGAGATGAAAAATCTTTCACCATTTGCTTTAAAAATAAGCAATGGAAAGAGTAACAATATGGTTTGCATCGAAAAATAGTTTGAATATTTTTTCGAATGGCTGATTTTGATGGATTGCCCATTGCGCCTTAGATAAGGATCTGAGTGTTGTTTCCCTTGCTTGGGTCTCACCAGTTTTAGGGTTATAATCGCCGCCATTATGTATAAATAACCAGTGGCGAAGTCATGATCGATCCCTCTCTATTGCTCGACGGTCTCAACGATAAACAACGCGAAGCGGTGGCAGCGCCACTGGAAAACTTGCTGATTTTGGCCGGTGCCGGCAGTGGTAAAACCCGCGTACTGGTACACCGGATTGCGTGGCTGATGTCGGTGGAAGAAGCCTCGCCGTTTTCGGTGATGGCAGTGACCTTTACCAACAAAGCCGCAGCCGAAATGCGTGGCCGAATTGAAGAGCTGATGCATGGCACCGCCTCTGGCATGTGGTGTGGCACTTTCCACGGTATTTGTCACCGTATCTTGCGCGCTCACTATCTGGACGCCAAGCTGCTGGAAGATTTCCAGATTATCGACAGTGATGATCAGCAGCGCCTGCTCAAACGCCTCATCAAAGCGCACAATCTGGATGATAAACAGTGGCCGGCACGCCAAGTCGCGTGGTGGATCAACAATCAAAAAGATGAAGGATTGCGCCCTGCGCACATCAACGCCTTTGATCCGGTTACTCAAACTTACCTCAAGCTCTACACCGCTTACCAAGAAGCGTGCGATCGCGCGGGCTTGGTCGATTTCGCCGAAATTCTGCTGCGCACCCTAGAGCTCCTGCGTGGTAATCAGCACATTCGTGAGCATTATCAGGCGCGCTTTAAGCACATTTTGGTCGACGAATTCCAAGACACCAACGCGATTCAGTACGCGTGGCTACGCATGATGGCGGGCGCACAGTCGAACGTGATGATCGTGGGTGATGATGACCAATCGATTTACGGCTGGCGTGGCGCGCGAGTAGAAAACATCGAGAAATTTACCCGCGAATTCCCGAGCGTGAATACCATTCGACTGGAGCAAAACTACCGCTCCACCAAAACCATTTTGGAAGCCTCAAACACACTGATCGCCAATAACAGCGAGCGGATGGGCAAGCAGCTGTGGACTGAGGGCTTGGTTGGCGAACCTATTTCGGTGTATTCGGCGTATAACGAGTTGGATGAAGCGCGCTTTGTGGTCAGCAAAATCAAAGGCTGGCAGGAGCAAGGCGGCACACTCACCGATTGCGCGATCTTGTATCGTAACAACGCCCAGTCACGGGTACTGGAAGAGGCGTTATTGCAAGCGAGTTTGGCGTACCGCATTTATGGCGGGATGCGCTTTTTCGAACGCCAAGAGATTAAAGATGCACTGAGTTATCTGCGTTTGATTAATAACCGCAATGACGACACTGCGTTTGAGCGGGTAATCAATACGCCGCCGCGCGGTTTGGGTGATAAGACGTTAGAGACGATACGTTTTGCCGCGCGTGATCGCGGTTGCACCTTGTGGGATGCCAGTATCGGTTTGCTCAATGACCAAGTGCTAACGGGGCGTGCCGCGGGCGCGCTGAATCGCTTTGTTGAGCTGATCAACGCCTTGGAAGAGGAAAGTATCGACATGCCGCTGCATGTGCTCACGGACCACGCAGTAAAAACCTCTGGTTTGCTGGAGATGTATCAGCAGGAGAAAGGCGAAAAATCCAAAGCGCGGATTGAAAACTTGGAAGAGTTGGTCACGGCGACGCGCCAGTTTGAAAAGCCAGAAGAAGCGCAGGATATGACCATGCTGACTGCATTTTTAACCCATGCGGCACTGGAAGCCGGTGAAGGCCAAGCCGATGAACATGATGATGCGGTACAGCTGATGACCTTGCACAGTGCTAAAGGGTTAGAGTTCCCGCTGGTGTTTATGGTGGGTGTGGAAGAGGGGATGTTCCCGAGCCAAATGTCTGCCGAAGAGGCGGGGCGTCTCGAAGAAGAGCGCCGCCTCTGTTATGTCGGCATGACCCGCGCAATGCAAAAGCTCTACATCACCTACGCGGAGATGCGCCGCTTGTACGGGCAAGACAAGTATCACAAACCCTCACGCTTTATTCGTGAACTGCCGGAAGGGTGCTTGGATGAAGTGCGGATGAAAGCGCAAGTGAGCCGACCAACCAGCACAGGACGCTTTAGCCAAACGGTGGTTAAAGAGAGTTTTAACGAAACGGGATTTAGTTTGGGTTCACGGGTTCGTCACCCGAAATTTGGTGAAGGCACCATCATTAACTTTGAAGGCAGTGGCCCGCAAAGCCGAGTGCAAGTGGCGTTTAATGGCGAAGGCATTAAGTGGTTAGTGACGGCTTACGCGAGATTGGAGAAGGTGTAAGCGGCTTTATGACGGGGATTGATTGCCTCTTTGCAAGAGGCAATGTCTTGGCGGTTTCTCTTGTCGCTCTATAAAAACGACCATAAAAGAAAACCCCGGGGGCAAGCCCACCGGGGTTAGAGTCTTACTCGCAGCATTCCCGCTACTAAAGGTGCTCCATGCATCAAATCCTTGATAGTACGCTGCAATCCGTCAGCTCAATCCTTGCATCGCCTTCCTAGCGGTGTCCTGTGTCATCCATTACACTCACAATCCTCGTGAGTTCACATCACTTGTTCCCTGAGCGGTGTCCCTGTCATCATCCTGATGTTCAGTCCGTGCCTCGTCCAGAGGTGTCCATTTCCCATCCTTGTCGTTACCATCCTAGCAACGATTGCGTCCGTTCAATGTCCTGTTTCGCTTTCCTTGCCGAGCATTCATCCTGAATGTCCGACTCTTCTTCCTGAAGATCACCAATCCGTGGCGCTTTCCTGTTCCGTGTCAGTATCCTTCCGACGAGATTCATCTTACTCAGATGGTTTTTCTGAACAAGCAAATGAAATCGATTTCTTTATGCCTTTATTTGTTGTTTTGTTATTTTTTTAATAAAAATCAATCCATTAGTCTTATTTGTTGGCATTGTTGTACATAGGAAAAAGAGTTTCTCCTACTCATTTGTGAGACATCTCTTACACCAATGCGAGCTATAATCCCCATAACTGCTTATTGAGTTTTTTGCTATTAACTAGCGGTTGTTCGAAGTTTGCTCGTTGGGTTGGCTCAAGCATTCGCCTTGAGTGCCGATATTGATAAGTTGAATTTTAGAAAGGTAAGGTGACGTGTGAAATTATCCGTGAGTAAAAAATTGTATGCCGGTTTCGGCTGCGTGCTCGCCATATTATTGGTGATGGCGAGTGTCATATGGTCAGAGGTCTCTCAATCGCACAAGGTGGCAACTGAAATACACAAGGATGATGTACCTGAGTTAGTCTCTTATCTTATTTTGATCGATGAAGCGGGTGATATTTATCGTGATGCTTTGAATGCGATTGTGAATGTTGATAATGCCACGCAAAACTATGCGCAAAACAAACAAGAGTTTGCGCAGGCGCTGCAAACTATTTTTGGATTAGAAACCGCAGGTAGCAGTGATTATCGCCGTTTAGAGCAGATCCGCGAACACATGGCGCAATTTACTGCAGGTGTCGAGCGCGATATTTTCTCTCATCTTGGCGAAGCGAATATTGCGCAGAATACGCAGCGACTGCACCAGCTGTTTGAGCAGCATTTAGTGCAGATTGAGTCTCAGCTCGATGAAGCTTCACAGAATGAACAAGACGAAGCGGGTAAAGCACTGATGAGCCTCACTTCATCTTTCGTCAGCATTGAAAATACCATCATGCTGCTGTCAGGCATTGCTGCCCTACTAACCTGCGTTGTCGCTTATTTGTTGGCTCAGTCGATCGTTGTGCGTTTGTCTAAATTGAATGTGATGGCGCAGGGTGTGGCAGAGGGTGATCTGTCTCAGCAGATGATCCAAGACCACTCTGGCGATGAACTGGCAAATTTGGCTAGCTCCGTTAATCGTATGCAGCAGTCATTGGTGACACTGATTGGTTCGATCTCTGGTGTGTCTAACCAAGTTAAACAAGTGACCAATGATTTGACCTCGGTCAGCTCGGAGATTGTGGCTGGAGCATCGGCTCAAGCGGATAAAGCCAACCTGATTGCAACAGCCGCAGAAGAGTTAAGTTTAACCATTTCGGAAGTGGCTCAACAAGGTTCAGCGACTTATGCGGAGGCTCGCAGCTCGGAAGCTTCTGCCGAACAAGGGCGCAAAGTGATCCTCGAAATGGTGCAGAGCGTACAGCGAGTGTCACAGCAGATGAATGATATGTCGCTGCAGATGAATGAACTGGGCTCGCACAGTGAGCAGATTGGCAGTGTGATTCGTGTTATCGAAAGCATCGCAGAGCAAACCAATTTGTTGGCACTGAATGCTGCGATTGAAGCTGCGCGAGCGGGGGATGCTGGACGCGGTTTTGCGGTGGTCGCCGATGAGGTTCGTGCGCTGGCTGAACGAACCACAAAAGCCACGCAAGAGGTGGCAGGGATTATTCAAGCGATCCAGTCTGGTACTCAAGAAGCAGTGGTGGCAACGCAAGATAGCTGCCGTTTAGTGGATATCGGTGTGGAGCAAAGTAGCGGAGCCGTAACGGTATTGGAAAGCATTGTTACAGGGGCTGGCAATGTTCAGAGCATGGTCAATTCGATCGCTACGGCGGCGGAAGAGCAAACGGCCGTAACGAAGGAAATCGCGGCAGATATCACCTCGATCAGTGATATTTCTGAACAAACGCTGCAACTGGCTAACCAAAGTTCTGACAGTGTCAGAGGGCTCGGTGGTCGAGTTCAAGAGCTTGAAAGCTTAATTGGAAAATTTAAGCTGCGTTAAACATCAAGGGCTTGCCATAGGCAAGCCCTTGTTATATTGGCGGTGTGAGTCATAACGATGACATCGATTACGATCTCAATGTGGCGCTTGAGGTTTGGGTTACTCGCCGATGGCGATGCCTTCACGGCGAGGGTCAGCGGCTCCCTCAAGACCTTGCGCGGTAATACGAATGGCGTGCAGGCCTGAGTTGAGCTCTTTGATCCCGACCTTTGCCCTTAAGCTTTCTAGCGCTGGCTTGAATTGTTCGGCGGAGGTGCCTTGTTCTAGCTCGATTTCGCCAAAACGATTCAGCACATGCGGTTGATTGATCGCGGTTTGAATGTCCATGTTCCATTGGGTGTGAGCAATGATCGCTTGAGCGACATAACCAATAATCCGGCTGCCACCGGGTGAGCCAATCGCCAGATAGGGTTGGTTATCCTGCAAGACAATGGTCGGTGCCATCGATGAACGTGGGCGTTTACCCGGCTCTAAGCGATTGGCAATCGGGCGGCCTTCACTTTGCGTAGCAAACGAGAAGTCGGTCAGTTCGTTGTTGAGCAAAAAGCCACGCACAAACAAGCGTGAACCGAATGCGTTTTCGATCGAGGTGGTGTACGACACCACATTGCCTTCACGGTCGACAATATTAAAGTGGCTGGTGGAGGGCAGTTCAATCGATTGATCGGGGCTGCGTAGCTGCGCATGATGCCAAGGCGGATTGCCTGCTGATGCACTGGTGAGCGCTTTGCCGGGTTGGATGAGTTTAGCGCGCTCGGCCAGATAGGCTTTATCCAATAAGCCTTGAGTTGGAACGGGCACATAATCTTGATCCGCCATGTACAAACCGCGATCGGCAAACGCCAGTTGTGAGGCATCCCCCAGCACTTGCCATGATTTCACATCCTGTGTGCCCCAACCTTTGAGATCGTACTGCTCGGTGAGAGCCAGAATTTGTCCCACCGTCAGCCCGCCTGAGCTGGGTAACCCCATGCCGCAGACTTGATAACTTTGGTAAGCTGCGCATACGGGCGCACGCTGTTTGACTTGGTAGGTATCAAAATCTTGTTGAGCGAGCACACCGGGATTGCCCGGCGCATTTTGCACCGTGGCAATGATGTCTTTGGCAATATCCCCTTGATAGAAAGCCGCCGCGCCTTGCTGTGCAATGGCTTTGAGCGTGGCAGCGTAGTCCGGGTTTTTCAGTAAGGTGCCGGCTGTGAGCGGTTCACCTTGTGCATCAAAAAAATAGGCTTTGGTAGCAGGAAAACGGCTTAAACGCTCTTTATCTTCTGCAATAAGTGCCGCAAGGCGAGGAGTCACCTCAAAGCCTTGCTCGGCGAGTTTGGCGACAGGTTCAATCAAGCGCGCCCATTCCAACTTGCCGTATTGACGATGGGTTTCCCACAGCAGTTTGACTGTGCCGGGAGTACCAACCGAGCGACCGCCGACCACGGCATCATAAAATTTCATTGGCTGACCTGCGCTATCCAAAAACAGTTCAGGCGTGGCGTTGAGTGGCGCGGTTTCGCGACCATCGAACGTGGTAAGCGCTTTTTTCTTGGCATCCCAGTAGACCAAAAATGATCCGCCACCAATGCCAGATGACTGCGGTTCAACCAAGCCCAGCATCAGTTGTGTCGTCACCATCGCATCTATCGCGTTGCCGCCTTGGCGTAAAATCGAAGCCCCCGCTTCGCTCGCCAGTGGGTTAGCCGCCGTGACCATCCAGTTTTTGGCTTTGACTAACGATTTGTGCTCAAAGCCAGTGGCTTGTTCTGGCGCAACCGCATCGGTGGCTTGATTCGGGGTAGCTTGTGCAGCAATGGCAAAAATCAGCGCAGGAAGCGCCAAGGGTGTATGAGTCCAATTCATACCCATCTCCATTTTGGTTGTCATGAGTCGTTTATGTTAACGGGAAGTTAAACAGTGGTTCTAGTGAGTTGTTGGCTAAATCGGTGATTTATGCAGCAATGTCTCAGGATTGAACGGCTTGGAATGGATGTGCTTTTATGAGAGGAAAAAGGAGGTAAGCAAGGAATGGCTTACCTCCTGTGATTTAGTGCTGTTGTGCGCGGCGAGCTGCTCGTCCTGCTGTTAAACCATCAAAACTGAATACCGCGAGAGCGCCCCAAATAAAAGCAAAGGTGATGGCTTTATCGCTGGTAAAGGCTTCGCCGTACACCAACACCGCGAGCAAAAACATCAAACTTGGGCCAATGTATTGGAAAAAACCTAGCGTAGAGAGTTTGAGGTGCGCTGCCGCTCCGGTAAAGCAGAGTAAAGGTAAAGTCGTGACTACCCCCGCTGAGATCAGCAGCAGGTTGAGTTGCCAGCCATTAAGCAGCAGATTGCTGGTGGCGCTGTCAGCAAACCAAAACAGATAAATAGCTGCCGCAGGGAGCATGAACAGCGTCTCTAAAAAAAGTCCGGTTTGAGTATCCACTTGGATTTTCTTACGCAGCAAACCGTAGAAGCCGAAGGTGGTGGCAAGAGCAATCGCCACAATCGGCACTGAGCCAAACACCACCAACTGAATGCCCACCCCAATGGCGGCAAGTGCGACCGCAAACCACTGTAATTTACGCAGCCGCTCGCCCAAAAACAGCATGCCGAGCAGCACGTTGAGCAGTGGGTTAATGTAGTAGCCTAAACTGGCATCCAACATATGGTTAGCGTTGATAGACCAGATAAAAATCAACCAGTTACCCCCTACGAGCAAGGCGGTGAGCAAGAGCAGCCAAAATTTACGTGGAGTTTGTACTACGCCAACCACGCTGCGCCAGCGATGACCGAAATGGATCAGCACCGCCAGTAAAACAAACGACCATAGCACTCGATGGCTAAGAATTTCTGGAGCGGAGATGGTGCCAAGGGCTTTGAAATAAATCGGTGCCACACCCCACATGGTGTAGGCGCTAATGGCGAGCAAAATGCCTTTTTTGGCGTTGTGTTGTTCGGATGTCATTGGCGTATGCTCTCTGGTTAGCTAGTGAATTTAAGCTACGGAGCCGGAGTATAACCTGAGAATCGTACACTGTACGTATTTTGCGGTTTTATTCACCGGGCAACCCCTCTACAATAGCCAGCTTGTTGGCGACTGATGACTCACACTTTGCACTCTACCGATATGACCGCGACCTTAATGGCTGAATCCTCTGCTCCCTCTGTGACTCCTGAACGTGTTTTACACGAGGTGTTTGGTTATCAGCAATTTCGCGTTGGTCAGCAAGAGGTGATTGAGGCGGCGCTGGCTGGGCGTGATAGCTTGGTCATTATGCCGACGGGCGGTGGTAAATCGCTCTGTTACCAGATCCCTGCACTGGTGTTGGAAGGGGTCACCTTAGTGATTTCTCCCCTGATTTCGCTGATGAAAGATCAGGTTGACCAGCTTAAAGCCAATGGTGTGGCGGCAGAGTGCGTGAATTCTACTTTGACGCGCGAGGAGCTGATCGCGATTTACAACCGCATGCACGCAGGGCAGCTCAAGCTGTTGTATGTGTCGCCAGAGCGGGTATTGACCGCCGAGTTTATCGAGCGTCTCAGCCATCTGCCGTTAGCCATGATTGCGGTTGATGAAGCGCACTGTATTTCGCAATGGGGACACGATTTTCGCCCTGAATACGCCTCACTAGGTCAGCTTAAGCAGCGTTTTCCCAATATCCCTGTGATGGCACTGACGGCGACTGCGGATGACGCGACGCGTCACGACATCATGCAGCGTTTGCAGCTCAATGAGCCGCATCAGTATCTGGGCAGTTTTGATCGTCCGAATATTCGCTACATGCTGGTGGAAAAACACAAGCCCGTTTCGCAAGTGATTCGTTATCTGGAAACGCAGCGCGGGCAGTGCGGCATCATCTATTGTGGTAGCCGTAAAAAAGTCGAAATGCTCACTGAAAAGCTGTGCGGCAACCACATTCGTGCCGCCAGTTACCATGCCGGGATGGACGCCGATGAGCGCGCTTGGGTGCAAGAAGCGTTTCAGCGTGATGACCTGCAAATTGTGGTGGCGACCGTGGCGTTTGGCATGGGGATTAATAAACCCAACGTGCGCTTTGTGGTGCATTTTGATATTCCACGCAACATTGAATCCTACTATCAGGAAACGGGCCGCGCAGGGCGTGATGGTCTGCCTGCTGAAGCCATGATGCTGTACGACCCTGCCGACATGAACTGGCTGCGCCGCATGCTGGATGAAAAGCCCGATGGCGCGCAAAAACAGGTCGAAAGCCACAAGCTCACCGCGATGGGGGCGTTTGCTGAAGCGCAAACTTGTCGCCGCCAAGTGTTGCTCAATTATTTCGGCGAATATCGCGATAAGCCGTGTGGCAACTGCGATATCTGCCTCGATCCACCCAAGCGTTTTGATGCCACGGAAGAGGCGCGCAAAGCGTTGTCGTGTGTCTATCGCGTCAATCAAAACTTCGGGATTGGCTATGTGGTGGAAGTGTTGCGCGGCATGCAAAACATCCGCATTCGCGAGCATGGCCACGACAAAATCACCACCTACGGCATCGGCCGCGATCACAGCCACGATTACTGGGTGAGTATTTTCCGCCAACTGATCCACAAAGGCATGCTCTACCAAAACATCACGCGCAACTCGACATTGCAACTGACCGAAGAAGCGCGCCCCTTGCTGCGCGGTGAAATGAATATTGAGCTGGCGGTACCGCGTTTAGATACCGCGGCGCGCGCGGCGAAATCCGATAAGTTGTCGGGTAAAAACTACGACAAAAAGCTGTTTGCCAAACTGCGTAAGCTGCGTAAATCGATCGCCGATGATGAAGGCTTACCACCGTATGTGGTGTTCAGTGACGCCACCTTGATTGATATGGCGGAGATCATGCCGACCTCTTATGGCGAAATGTTGGCGGTGAATGGGGTTAGGCAGCGCAAGCTGGAAAAATACGCCGACCCGTTTTTGGATCTGATTCAGGAGCATTTGACCTATCATGGTTGAGTTTGGTTTAAGCGAATACCTTGCCGTTGAAGGACGCTTGATTGTGCGCGCCGAAAACTTCGATTTTGAGGCTTTTGCTGAAACCGCTTTGCGTTTGGTGAACTTACTTTCCGCTCGGGTGGTGGAAAAGCAGTGCGATGCGGATCTGCACACTTGGCTGATTGATTTCGAAGGTTGCCATTTGCTGCTGCGCGGCGAGCATTACAGCCAATCATTGTGGTTGGAAACCCTAACCGCAGGTCAGGGCGATGAGGAGCTGGCGTTTATTGCCAAGCTCCTGTCCCAAATCTGAATAACGACAGGGTTAGGTTTCACCCCCCATCCGCTTCACGATTTTTGGATGTATTCTGGATTAGGCTTCGCCAATAAAACCGCCCGTCTGGTGCGCCCATAACTGGGCATAAATCCCTTTGTGTGCCAGTAGCTCTTGATGCGTGCCTTGCTCTACGATTTTCCCTTCATCCATCACAATCAGCCGATCCATCGCGGCAATCGTCGATAAACGGTGCGCAATCGCAATCACGGTTTTGCCTGCCATCAAAGTATGCAGATTCTCTTGAATGGCTGATTCCACTTCAGAATCGAGTGCGGAAGTGGCTTCGTCCATGATCAAGATTGGCGCGTTTTTCAATAGCACGCGTGCGATCGCAATACGTTGACGTTGGCCGCCAGACAGTTTCACGCCACGTTCACCGACTTGAACATCATACCCAGTGCGGCCTTGCTCATCTTGCAACGCCTGAATGAAATCATGAGCATGCGCTTGGCGAGCGGCTTCTTCGATGGCGGCTTGATCGGCATCCGGGTCGCCGTACAAAATGTTATCGCGGATCGAGCGGTGCAGCAGTGAAGTATCTTGGGTGATCATGCCGATATGGCGGCGCAACGATTCTTGGCTGACATGGCTAATGTCTTGCCCATCAATTCGAATT
Source organism: Vibrio mimicus (assembly GCF_019048845.1). Classification (NCBI taxonomy): domain Bacteria; kingdom Pseudomonadati; phylum Pseudomonadota; class Gammaproteobacteria; order Vibrionales; family Vibrionaceae; genus Vibrio; species Vibrio mimicus. The sequence goes on along the minus strand of NZ_CP077426.1, from coordinate 3,148,976 downwards.
TGGCCGCTTTGCACATCATAAAAGCGCAGCAGTAGATTGACTAATGTGGATTTGCCCGCGCCAGAGCGGCCGACAATGCCGACTTTTTCTCCGGCTTGAATCACTAAATTGAGATCGTCAAACACGGTTTTTTGCGCGCTGTAACCAAAACGAACTTGCGCGAAGCTCAGCTCACCAAATTTCACTTGGAGCGATTTTGCTTGCGGGCGATCCTCAATTTCCACTGGGTTCGCTATGGTGTTCATGCTGTCAATCACGGTGCCAATGCTTTCAAATAGAGCGCGAATTTCCCACATGATCCACTTTGACATGCCTTGCATGCGCAGCGCGATCGTAATGCCAATTGCGATCACCCCGACGGTGACTGTTTCCGCGAGCCATAACTGGATTGAGAGGGCTGCAATGCTAAACAGTAATAGATAGTTGATCAGATCCACACTGTAGAGAAGCGAGGTTAAGGTACGCATTTGGCGATAAACCGTGTGCAAAAATTGCGTCATTCCTGCTCTGGCGTAGGTGGTTTCGCGCTGAGAATGGGAGAAAAGTTTCACGGTGGTGATGTTGGTGTAGGTATCAACAATCCGCCCGGTCATTTGCGATTGTGCGTTGGCTTGATCGGTCGAGATGGTTTTTAGGCGTGGTACGAAGTAGACCTGAATCGCGATATAGAAGAGTAACCAAACGAGGATCGGCACCACCAAAACTTTGTCAGCCTCGGCAATCATCACTAGCATCGACACCATATACACCGCGATATAGACCGACAGATCGACCAATTTCAGCACCGTTTCGCGCACGCTATTCGCATTTTGCATCACTTTTGTCGCAACGCGCCCAGCAAAATCACGTTGGAAGAAGCCGATACTTTGTTTGAGTAAGTAGCGATGGGTCGACCAACGGATCGACATTGGGTAGTTACCCAAAATAGTTTGATGCAGCAACATCGAGTGTACGAGTGCCAGAATCGGCATCACCACCAGTACCAGTGCCGCCATCGTCCACAGCCGTTCGCCATGCATTTCCCAAAACTGGAGGCGTTCTTGAGTGCTGAGAATATCAACAATTTCCCCCATGTAACGTACGAGTGTGACTTCTGCCATCGCTACGCAGGCGCTGAGTAGCGACATCAATAACAGCGGTTTTTCAAAGCCTTGCGTGTAATAACGGCAGAAGGCAACCAAAGATTTAGGCGGTGTTTGCGGCTCTTGAGCCGGAAAAGGTTCGGTCAGTTTTTCAAACCATTGGAACATGAACAGAGTGCCTTACTGAATAAAATTGAGAATGATTCGCAACTTTTGCTTTTAATTAAGCTGATTATCACTAAAATTGCGGGAAGTTAATACTAATAAAAACAATTCTCAAATCATACAGCAGAGGTTTTTATCATGCGTTATATTCGCCCGAGTCAGATCGGACAATACATTCGTCGTGCGCTTCGCTTGCACTTCATCCCTGTTGTTTTGGTTGCCGCACCGAGTGTAATGGCCAATACCAACCAAGAAACTGAGCAGTTAGAAACCTTAGTGGTGACCGCTTCAGCCTTGAAAGTGGAAACACCCGCTCAAGAAACGCCAAAAGCGCTATCGATTGTCACTCAAGAAGAGATTGTGGCTCGCGCGCCACAAAAATTGGATGAAGCGCTGCGCTATACCTCCGGCGTCACCGCTCAACCTTATGGCGCGGACAATGATACTGATTGGCTCAAAGTGCGTGGTTTTGATGCTGCGACCTATCAAGATGGCAGCCGCCTGTTCCGTGATGGTTACTACACTTGGCTTATCGAACCTTACGCTTTAGAGCGTATTGAAGTGCTGAAAGGTCCTGCTTCGATTTTGTATGGTGAGGCACCTCCGGGTGGGGTGGTCAATGCGGTGCAGAAGAAACCGACCGACATTCCACAAGGTGAGGTTGGCCTACAAGTGGGTAATGATGCGCTGCGCACCTTAACCTTAGACATCTCCGATTACGCGAATCAAGACGGTTCCGTGCGTTACCGTTTAGTCGCGTTGATGAAAGAGAATGATGGTCAGTTGAACGGTACGCAAACCAGCCGTAACTACCTTGCGCCAAGTCTCAGCATCGATATTTCTGAGCAAACCCGTTTAACCCTGTTGGCGAGCTTTTTGGAAGACAGCGGTGTGCCGACTAACCCATTTTTCCCTGCGGCGGGCACCTTAATCGATTCCAACGTTGGTCATATCGATCCCTCTACCAACTTAGGGCAACCGGATTACGACAAGTATGAGCGTCGTCAGGTGTCATTGGGTTACTTGTTCGAGCATGATCTTAATGATGTCTGGGCGCTGTCACAGACCTTCAATTACGGCGATAACGATCTCTATCTGCGCAGCAGCTACGCTTTCTCGAATGATGACCCAAGTAAAGACACATTAACGCAAGGCATTGTGTTCCGTGATGGTTCAACCGAAAGCTTGAGCTTAGATAACAAAGCGGTGGCGAAGTGGGATTCTGCCCGTGTTGAAAACACGCTGTTGATGGGCTTAGAGCTGCAACGCCACCAGACTCAAGGTGTTGAATTAGATAACTACAGCTTTGGCACCATCAATCCGTTCAACCCGATTTATGGCAATTACACGCCTATCGATGAATCTTCCGCAGCGGATCGCACCATTACCAAAGAGCAAGCGAGTTTGTACGCGCAGTACCAAATCAAGCTGGATCAGCAGTGGATTGGCCTGATTGGCGGCCGTATGGATTGGGTCGATACTGAAAACGAAAGCCAAAAGAACGCGCAGCGTAAAAGCCGCAGCGATGCGGAGTTTTCATTCAATGCGGGTTTGATGTATCTGGCCAGCAATGGTGTATCGCCTTACCTCAGCTATTCACAATCGTTTGATGTGCTCAGCACCATCGATAGCGCGACGGGTGAGTTGTATAAGCCACTGAAAGGCGAACAAACTGAGGTTGGCGTGAAGTACCAGCCAGAGTTTTATGACGGTTACATCAACTTGGCTTGGTTTGATATCACCCAACAAAATGCGCTGGTGACCAACCCAACGACTTTTGTGGCAACGCAAACGGGTGAAATGACCGCCCAAGGTATTGAAGTCGAAAGCGTAGGTTATGTCACCGATAGCTTGAAATTGACCGCCAGCTACACCTTCACCGATGCCAAAACCGATGAAACGGGTGGCAAGGGCACGCAACAAGCCGGTTTGATCCCGAAACATCAAGCGTCAGCGTGGCTGGATTACGATGCGGCGCAGCTTGGCCTACAAGGCTGGACGTTTGGCTCTGGCGTACGTTACATCGGTGAGTCGAAAGATAACCCTCGTTCGAGCGATCGTACTGTACCGAGCGTGACCTTGGTCGATCTGATGGCGGGCTATGAAATCACAGAAAACTGGCAAGCGCAGCTCAACATCAACAACCTGTTTGATCGCGAGTTCGTTTCTGGGTGTGATTACTGGTGTTACTACGGCCAATCACGCAGTGCTGTGCTCAGTGCCAACTATCGCTGGTAGTCGGCAATTGTTGTGAACTTGCCGTTTGGGGTAGCCAATTGTCCGTATTCTTGGATGATTGGCTGCCAGACAACTCCCGCTTCTGGCGGGATTTGTTGTTTTTATTGAACGCCAATTATTAGGGGGGATCAATGTTTCAGTTGGCTGATATTCAAATGGTTCGCGGTGGGCGCACCATTTTGGCGATCGATCATTTGACCATTCCGACCCATGAGCTGACAGTTGTGCTCGGTCACAACGGTTCCGGCAAATCCACCTTAGTCAGTTTACTGTCGGGCCAACAGTCGCCCGATAATGGTCAAGTGACCCTCAATGGTCAATCACTCTCATTACTGCCGAGTAAAACCCTCGCCAAAGCCGTGGCCTTTTTGCCGCAGAAATTGCCGACCAGCGCTGGATTAACCGTGCGTGAGTTGGTGCGTTTAGGGCGCTTTCCGTGGCGCGGTACCTTGGGTCGTTGGCGCAAGGAAGATGAGCTGATTATCGATGCGGCACTTGAAAAAACGGGTGTGAGTGGTTTTGCGCATAACTTGGCGGATGAGCTTTCCGGCGGTGAGCGTCAACGCGCTTGGGTGGCGATGCTGCTTGCGCAGCAATCTCCGGTGCTGATTTTGGATGAGCCGACGTCAGCGCTTGATGTGCATCACCAATATCAATTGATGGCGCTGCTGGCGGAGCTCAATCAAACCCAAGGCGTGGGCATTATCGTGATTTTGCATGATCTCAATTTGGCGCTGCGCTACGCGACCCACATTGTGGCGCTTAAGCAAGGGCAGATCGCCTTTGAAGGCAGTGCTGAGTTGTTGCTCGATGAACAGCGGCTGTCCGAGTTGTATCACTCACCGATTCGTTTGATCGATCACCCGAATCCCATTGCCCACTCTTCTACTAATAAGGTTGCGATCGTATGTGCTTGATGAGTCTATGGAGTGTTCGTTTGCGGAACATTTGCCGATCGAAGGCGGTTTTTGGCTGGTTTGCCGCGCTTTGCCTATTCGCATTGCCCGTGCAAGCACAAATTGTGCTGACGGATAGCCAAGGTACGCACACTTTCGCTGAAGTTCCACAGCGAGTAGTGGTGCTGAACTGGGATTTGCTTGAGCAAGTGCTAGAACTGGGCATTCAGCCCGTTGGCGCACCGGAATTGAGTTCTTACGCGCAGTGGGTTGTGCAACCTGCTTTGCCAAGTTCGGTGCAAGATATTGGCACTCGTACGGAGCCGAATTTAGAGAAAATCGCCGCACTCAAACCGGATGTCATTTTAGCTGCAGGGCCGCAACAAGATTTGCTGGCCACCTTAGGGCGCATAGCGCCAGTGGTGTATCTGCCCAACTTTGCTGAGCAAGATAACGCTGCCCAAGTGGCGATTTCCCACTTTAAAACCTTAGCTACCTTGTTTGGTAAAGAGGCGGTGGCGCAGCAAAAGTTGGAGGCGATGTATGCCCGTTTTGCTGAGCTGAAAGCTTCGCTACAGCACGCCTTTGATGACACTTTACCTGCGGTAGTGACGCTGCGTTTTGCCAACCCAACCTCGGTGTTTCTGTATACCGAAAACTCCACGCCGCAATATGTGCTAGAACAGCTCGGTTTATCGTCAGCGCTGCCGCAGCCGCCGAAAGAGTGGGGCATAGTGCAAAAACGCTTGAGTGAGTTGCAACACGTTGAGCAAGGCTATGTGCTCTATTTCTTGCCGTTTGCGGAAGAGAAAAAAGTGCAAAAATCGGTGCTGTGGCGCGCGATGCCCTTTGTGCAGGCGGGGCGTGTCAATTCAGTACGTTCCGTGTGGAGTTATGGTGGGGCGATGTCACTGCGTTATAGCGCAGAAGCGATCACCGAAAGCTTGCTGGCGGTGGCTCCGTAATCATGAGTGTGCTGCGTTTAACTGGTTTGGGGGCGCTGACTCTGCTGTTGACGCTTGTTAGCTTACAGTGGGGGCACAATTTAACCCTCAATGAGCAGTGGCAATTGGTGCTCGGTCATCAAGTCGCGCAAAGTTTCGCGCAGGTGAATTTTATCTACGCGCAGCTACCCCGTGCGGTGATGGCCATAGTGGTCGGCGCGGTGCTTGGGTTGGTGGGCAGCGTGATGCAACAGTTGACCCAAAACCGACTCACCTCACCGCTGACGTTGGGAACCTCATCCGGTGCTTGGTTGGGGCTGATTATCGTCAATATCTGGTTCAGTGATTGGGTGGCCGATTACAGCGCATTGGCTGCGATGGCTGGAGCACTGCTCGCTTTCGCACTGATAATCTCGATTGCGGGGCTACGCAATCTCACCGGATTACCGCTAGTCGTTTCCGGCATGGTGGTGAACATTTTGTTAGGTTCGATTGCCACGGCCTTGGTGCTGCTGAACGAAGAGTTCGCCCAGAATGTATTTATGTGGGGTGCCGGTGATTTAGCGCAAAACGGCTGGGAGTGGCTCACTTGGTTGCTGCCGCGTTTGACTTTGGTGTTCCCGTTACTGCTGTTTGCACCACGAGTGCTGACTTTGCTTCGGCTAGGCCATGAAGGGGCGGCGGCGCGTGGTTTAGCGGTATTGCCTGCTTTCTTGTTTCTGATGGCCGGCGGGATTTGGTTGGTATCCGCATCGATTACTGCGGTTGGGGTGATCGGTTTTATCGGTTTATTAACCCCGAATATCGCCCGTTCACTGGGGGCGCGCACGCCCAAAATGGAGTTGTACAGCAGTGCGCTGCTTGGCGCGTTGTTGCTGCTTACCACTGACATGCTCGCCATGGGGCTGAGCGTGTGGGCGGAGGAAGTGGTGCCTAGCGGCATTACCGCCGCCGTGATTGGTGCTCCGGCGCTGATCTGGTTTAGTCGCCGCCAGCTCCAAGCGCAGGATTCGCTCTCTATCTCCTTGTCTTCACATCGCCGTTCGCCTTCTCGATGGGCGGTGATGCTCATTGCGGCGGCTTTGTTGTTGGCTCTGGGTTTACATATTGGTTGGCAGATGGAAAGTGCAAGCTGGGCGCTGCCGAGTGAGTTTCAATGGCCGCTTCGTTGGCCGCGCATGCTCACCGCGCTGTTTGCTGGGGTGGGATTGGCGATCGCGGGAACGTTACTGCAACGGCTGATTTATAACCCGTTAGCCAGCCCTGATATTTTGGGCGTCTCTTCGGGGGCTACGTTTGCCTTGGTGTTTGCTAGCTTGTTTTTAGGGCAAAGTTTGCAGAGCACCCACTGGATGACGGCGCTGCTCGGCAGCGCTGCGGTGTTGGTGGCGCTGTTGCTGCTTGGGCGGCGCCATTATTACGCGCCTTCTAGCTTGATCTTGACTGGGATTGCCATCACCGCACTGCTGGAAGCCTTGGTGCACTTTACCTTGGCCAAAGGAACGGGCGAGAGCTATCAGATTTTGCTGTGGCTATCGGGCTCAACTTATCGTGTCACGGGCGAGCAAGCGTTGCTGCTCAGCGTGGGTGTGGTGGGGCTAACACTGTTGGCGCTTGGCTTGTCCCGTTGGCTTACTTTGATTTCGATTGGGCGTGGTTTTGCTACTGCTCGCGGCTTGAGTGCGAGTCGCGCCAGCTTAGTTTTGCTGATCTTGGTCGCGCTGTTGTGTGCTTTGGTAACCGCGACCATGGGGCCCGTCAGCTTTGTCGGTTTGATTGCGCCACACATGGCGATGATGCTCGGCGCGCAGCGTGCTCCATCTCAACTTCTGCTCGCTGCGTTGGTCGGTGGTACCTTGATGTTGTGGGCAGACTGGTTGGGGCAAGCCTTGTTATTCCCCGCGCAAATTGCCGCAGGCACGCTAGTGGCAATCATTGGTGGCAGCTATTTCCTGCTGCTGTTACTCAGTCAGCGTGCACGCTAAACCCGAAGTTGAGAGGCGTTCGCCTCTCAACGCATCTGGCGAATGTCGGAAGAAATGTCATCGATCAACTGCCGCGCGGATGTTTCACGCTGCTGAGTGAGGGTGAGAAAAATCAGGTCGGTCAGCACGTTTTGCGCAGTTCGTGAAGCAATCGCGGAGCTGCGGTGCTGCGTTTCATCGGCAATTGTATCCAGTGCCAGATCGGCTATCTCACGTAAGCGATTTTTGTTCGGTGTGGTCAGGGCAATCACTTTCGCGCCTTGCTGTTTGGCCGCTTCCGCTGCAATCAGAATTTCGCGCTTTTCTCCGGAAAATGAAATCGCAATCAGCACATCTTGGCTATGTAAGGTGCGAGCGGTCGCGATCTGCACATGGCTATCTTGCTCCGTGAGCGCGGTAATGCCGAGCTTGAGGAGTTTAAATGCGAGATCTTTGGCGACCAGCGCTGAGCCACCAATTCCGATGATCTGTACCCGCACCGCTTGCTGAATCCAGCTGATCGCCTCACTAAACTCATCCAAACGCAGGGCATTGGTCGTGTGAAACATCGCTTCGGTTTTGGTTTGCACCAGTTTTTGGGCAATTACGGCGACGGGGTCATCGGCCAAGATGTTGCTGTGTAAAGGCTGGTTGACCATGACTTGTTTGCGTCCCAGCTCTTCGGTGAGGGCGAGTTTAAATTCGCTGTAGCCTTTAAAACCAAGCCGTTGGGTGAATTTGACTATACTCGATTGGCTCACATTGGCCCACGCCGCCAAATCTTGGCTGGTCATCGCTGCCGCTTGAGGTGCATTCGCAATTACCCAATCGCCAATTTGGCGGCCACTCTCGGAAAGTTGGGTTCGGCGACTGACGATGCGTTGTAGAACTGACATTTTTTACACTCCTTGCGAATAAAATATTCCTAAATGGGAATAATGCACGCCACACTTCACTCTTTCTCAATCAATGACTTCATGGGTGCGTGGTTATTTTTTTTCGATGCTTTTCACAATTATTCCAAAAAAAGCCTGCTTAAAGAATAACCTTAATTGTGATTCCTATCACCAAAATGGAATATTTTATTCCATAGAATCGCCTCAATTCGAAATTTGCCGAGAAGCCTTATGAAGATTGATTTAACTCGTTTAGTGACCGAAAGCCGTAATCCGGCCAGTGAGCAGATTGATACCTTACCCACTTTGGACATGCTGAAAGTGATTAACCAACAAGATCAGTTGGTTGCCTTGGCGGTTGCACAAACTTTGCCGCAAGTGGCGCAAGCGGTGGAGGCAATTGCGACCGCGTTTGCTCAAGGTGGACGCTTGATTTATATGGGCGCAGGCACGTCTGGTCGTTTAGGGATTCTGGATGCAAGTGAATGTCCACCGACTTATGGCAGTCAACCTGAGCAAGTGATTGGTCTGATTGCCGGTGGCCACACAGCGATTTTAAAAGCAGTCGAAAATGCGGAAGATAACCGCGAGCTAGGCCAAAGCGATCTCAAGGCCCTGCATCTGAATGAAAAGGATGTGCTGGTTGGCATCGCGGCCAGTGGCCGTACCCCCTATGTGATTGCGGGTATGGAGTACGCACGCTCAGTCGGTGCCACCGTAGTATCACTGGCGTGTAATCCGGGCTGCCCGATGGAGGCGTGCGCCGATATTGTGATTACCCCCGTAGTCGGTGCGGAAGTGGTAACGGGCTCGTCACGTATGAAAGCGGGTACTGCGCAGAAACTGGTGCTCAATATGCTGACCACGGGCGCGATGATCAAAAGTGGCAAAGTGTTTGGCAACCTGATGGTGGATGTGGAAGCAACCAACGCCAAGCTCATCCAACGGCAAACCAACATTGTAGTGGAAGCGACAGGCGTAAGCGCTGAGCAAGCGGAAGCAGCATTGGCCGCGTGTGGTCGTCACTGTAAGACCGCCATTTTGATGATATTGGGGGGCTTTAGTGCAGAGCAGGCCGCTCAAAAACTGACGCAGCACCAAGGTTTTATCCGTGCTGCGCTCAATCAAGAATAAAACAGGAAGAGACAAGACAAGGAGCCGATTATGGCCAAAATAACCCAAACCATGATGGCACAAGTGCTGTCTCTGGTGGGCGGCAGTGGTAACGTCGCCAAATGTGGCAACTGCATGACTCGCTTGCGTTTAACGCTGAATAATTCTGCGCTCGCCGATCATGCGGCGTTGAAAAAAATTTCCGGAGTGATGGGTGTGGTTGAAAGTGACGCGCAACTGCAGATCATCCTCGGTCCCGGTAAAGCACAAACGGCCGCGGATATGATGAATGCCTTGATTGAATCGGGCGACAATGTGGCTCCTGCAGTGAGCGAGGCGGATCTCTCCACGATTGCCGCGCAGCAGAAAAAGCAGATGAAGAGCAAGCAAACCAGCGCGGTACAACGCTTTTTGAGCAAGTTTGCCACCATTTTTACCCCGCTGATCCCCGGATTTATTGCCGCAGGCTTGCTACTTGGCATTGCGACTCTGCTTGAGCAAATCTACGTGGTGGGTCAAACCCCGAGCGAGTTTATGGTCGATCTGGTGACTTATCTCAAAGTGTTTGGCAAAGGGTTGTTTGCGTTTCTTAGTATCTTGATTGGCTATAACGCGCAGCAGGCGTTTGGCGGTTCCGGCGTGAACGGGGCGATTCTGGCTTCGCTGTTTGTGCTCGGTTATGACCCAGAGGCAACCAAAGGTTTCTACTCCGGCATGAGTGAGTTCTTCGGCTTTGCGATTGACCCGCGCGGCAACATCATCGGGGTATTACTGGCGGCGATTTTGGGTGCGCAAGTGGAACGTAAAGTGCGTGAATACATGCCGGATGATTTGGATATGATCCTGACTTCGGTGGTGACTTTGCTGATCATGGGCGCGGTGACTTTCCTCATCATCATGCCTATCGGCGGTGAGCTGTTTAAAGGCATGTCATGGCTGTTTTTAAACCTCAACGATAACCCACTCGGTGCTGCCATCTTGGCCGGTTTATTCTTAATCTCGGTGGTGTTTGGTATTCACCAAGGTTTTGTGCCGGTTTATTTCGCGCTGATGGAAGCGCAAGGCTTTAATTCACTCTTCCCGATCCTTGCTATGGCAGGCGCTGGGCAAGTCGGTGCCTCACTGGCGCTATACGCGAGAGCCAAAAAAGAGACCACGATTCGCACCCAAATTAAAGGGGCGATCATCCCGGGTATTCTCGGCATTGGCGAGCCACTGATTTATGGCGTGACGCTACCGCGGGTGAAACCTTTTGTCACCGCCTGTATTGGCGGTGCGGCGGGTGGCTTCTTTATCGGTCTCATCTCTTATTTGGGTTTACCCGTTGGCCTCAATACGGTGTTTGGCCCATCCGGTGTGGTGGCGATTCCCCTGATGACTTCAGCCGAAGGTATTTTTGCTGGTATGGCGGTGTTTGTCGGAGGTTTACTCATCTCTTATACCGTTGGCTTTGCTGCTACCTATTTCTTCGGTTGTAAAAATGTCGATTTAAGCTAATTCGCCCCCCTATAGATGAATTAGCCGCGCTCCTGATTTAGTCGCGGGAGCGCATTTCTCTACTCTTTCCCCACATAGCACAACGACCTGTTTTCAGGTTGGGGGAGAGTTTTGCCTAAAAATATCATTACCCTACTCGTCATTACTTTATTAAAAGGTTTGTTATGAAAAAAAATCTATTGGCAACACTGTTGCCCACTTTGCTGCTCTCTTCCTCTGCCTTTGCCGCCCAAATTTACCAAGCAGAAGATGGTTCGAATATCGATCTCTACTCGCGTCTAGGGTTCAACATTACTAACAAAAACAATATGGATGGGGATGCCAAAGGTGAATTCGATGGCCGGATTGGCTTAAGCGGTTCACAAACCATCAATGAACACGCCTCGGTGATCGGTATGGCGCAGTACCAAGTTGGAGCGGCAGAATACGCGAGCCAAGTGAACGATAAACCTTCGCTGACCGCACGTTATGTGTGGGCGGGGTTAGATTTGCAAGATTATGGTCGCATTACTGGCGGACGTGTTTCCTCTGGCCTCATCATGTTTACCGATATCGGTGATGTATTTGCCTCTTCGGATGTGTCTATGGCTCGTCAGGCTAACAAGGTGGATAAAACCGCGACCCAAGTTTTCCGCCAGGATGGAACGTTGCAGTACCAAAACACGCTAGGTAACTGGGATATCTCGGCGGCCTACTTGCTGGGTAACAATACCTCCGCACTCGACTACGGTTACAACGCGGCCTTGCGTTACACCTTAGATATGGGGGAGTGGGGCACATTAGCGCCTGTTATCGCAGCACAGAAAACCCAAGGCGATGCACGCAGTAATGATACTGAATACCAATTTTTGGGGGCGGGAACTCGCTATTACATCGGCTCATGGATGCTCGGTGCGCTCTATTCTGAAGACTCACTCGATGGTTTTTATGCCCAGAAAAGTACCGATAAAGTGATGGAACTCACCGCCGTGTACAACTTGAGTAATGATTGGGTACTGCGTGCGGGTTATCGCTCACTGGAGAACCAAGGTGGTGATGGGTTAGAGCTGCAAGATACCACGTTGGAAGCGCAATATAAGCTGACGCGTCGTTCGTCGATTTACACCAGCTATGTGGATCGTAACGGTACGCGCGGCAGTTACAATGGCGGTGAAACCTCGTTTGGTGGTGCGCATGCGGATGAAAGCTACTACCACTTAGGTTTGCGTTACGAGCTGTAACTCCCAAAGCCTCACTCTATTTATTGTCCTGATTCATGCCGCCCAAGGGGCGGCATTTTTATCACTATTTCTTGGTGAGCTTATCCAAATAACCCATCGCAAATGCCGATAACACAAAGGTAATGTGCAGCAGCAAGTACCATTTGATTTTGTCACTGGCGATGTTTTCCGTGTTCATAAACACTTTGAGCAGATGAATCGAAGAGATCGCCACAATCGAAGCGGAAACCTTGTTTTTCAGTGAGCTAGTATCTAGCTTGCCTAGCCAGCCGAGTTTATCCTCACCCTCATCGATATCGAGCTTAGACACGAAGTTTTCATAGCCCGAAAACATCACCATCACAATCAAACCGCCGACCAGTGACACATCAATCAACGAGAGCGCAATTAGGATCAAATCGACTTCTTTGATGGTAAAAATGTTTGGCAGTAGGTGAAAAATCTCTTGGAAGAATTTAATGCCCAACGCAAGCAGGATCAGGCTTAAACCAAGATAAATCGGCGCCATAATCCAACGCGCAGAGTAGAGAAGCTTTTCTATGAGTCGTTCCATGGGGTTCCAATCAATAAGAGGTAAAGGACATTAGATAAAAGCCTCGAATCAACGAGGCTTTCAGGATTATTCTATATTTTGAATTTGCTCGCGCATCTGTTCGATAAGCACTTTCAGCTCCACACCGGAGGCGGTGATATCGGTCGAGATGGATTTCGAAGCCAAGGTGTTCGATTCACGGTTGAACTCTTGCATCATGAAATCGAGTTTACGGCCACATGAGCCACCTTTTTTCAGTACTTCACGCGCTTCTTTAACATGAGAGTCGAGGCGATCCAGCTCTTCGGCCACATCCGATTTCTGCGCCAGCAGGATTAGCTCTTGTTCTACGCGGTTCGCATCGAGTTCGATTTTCGCTTCTTCGAATTTGCTGAATAGACGTTCACGTTGCCACTCGAGAATTTCTGGCATACGTGCACGCACTTTGACGACTTCGGTGCTGATCGCTTGCAAACGTTGCTCAATCAGCGCTTTCATGTTGTCGCCTTCACGGCCACGCGCGGCGATAAATTCGTTCACGCCCTCATCAAATGCACTGAGTAGCGCTTGGTTGATGGCGTCCATATCTTGCTCTGGCGTTTCCATCACGCCCGGCCACTGCATCACTTGGAATGGGTTAATCCGGCTGAGTTCACCAGTCATATGCATGATCTGGCTTGCCGCATTAATCACTTGCTGGGCGAGCCCTTCATTGATGGTCAGATGGCTTTGTGCGGCTGGATTCGCTTCAAAGCGCAAATGACACTCGATCTTACCGCGTGACAGGCGCTGACGAAAACGCTCGCGCAGCAGTGGTTCTAAACCACGGAACTGCTCAGGCAGGCGGAAGTACGTTTCTAAATAACGTTGGTTAACCGAGCGAATTTCCCACACGGCGCTGCCCCAATCGCCTTTGACTTCTTTGCGTGCGTACGCAGTCATGCTGTAAATCATCAGGATGTCCTTTGCTTTCATCTCTTTGTGACTGGCGCTAATAGTAGCAAAGCAGGCAAAACGGCGCTACCGTGCTGAATTCGTTAACCTAGCGCCTGTAGGGGCTTTGGGCTATAATCCCGCCCCAACCGAATTGATACAGCCACGAGAAGGTCGAGACCCTATGCGTCCAGATAACCGCGCTGCGGACCAAGTTCGCCCCATCAAAATCACCCGCAACTACACTGCATACGCAGAAGGCTCGGTGTTGGTGGAATTTGGCAACACCAAAGTGTTGTGTAATGCCAGCATTGAAGAAGGTGTGCCACGTTGGTTAAAAGGCCAAGGTAAAGGCTGGGTGACCGCGGAATACGGCATGTTGCCACGCGCAACCCATTCACGCACGCGCCGTGAAGCGACCAATGGTAAGCAAGGCGGTCGTACCATGGAAATCCAGCGTCTGATCGCGCGCAGCTTACGTGCGGTGGTGGATCTGGAAGCGATGAGCGAAATCATGATCACTGTAGATTGCGATGTGATTCAAGCCGATGGCGGTACGCGTACTGCTTCGATTACCGGTGCAAGCGTGGCACTGGCGGATGCTTTTGCTCATTTGATGGCTAAAGGCCAACTGAAGAAGAACCCGATGAAAGGCCATGTGGCTGCGGTTTCGGTTGGTATCTTAGGTGAAGACGTGCTGTGCGATCTGGAATACGTTGAAGATTCAGCCGCTGACACGGATATGAACGTGGTAATGACCGAAGAAGGCAAGATGATTGAAATCCAAGGCACCGCCGAAGGTGAGCCGTTCAGTCATGAGCAGTTGCTGGAATTGTTGGCCGTGGCGAAAAAAGGCATTGCGGATATTGTCGCGGTGCAGAAGGCATCGTTATTAGATTGATCAAGTAGCTCCCAATTGGGGGCTATTTTTTTGCCCTCATCTTCGTCGATATTGACGCGATGGCTGCGTTAGCAAGTACTTTTTGCCCTAGTCACTTACTTCAGTAAGCTCCTAGGGACTCAAAGTTTTGCTGCCTTGCCCTCACGGCAATATCTTAGAAGATGAATTGTTCTTAAATCGTAAATTAGAGAAGATGTGATGAAAGCGTACCAGCGTGAATTTATTGAGTTTGCCCTAGAAAAACAGGTGCTGAAGTTTGGCGAATTTACTTTGAAATCAGGCCGTAAAAGCCCTTATTTCTTTAACGCTGGTCTGTTTAATACTGGTCGTGATTTAGCGCGCTTGGGCCGTTTTTACGCGGCAGCGTTAGTTGATTCAGGTATTGAGTTTGATGTGCTGTTTGGCCCAGCTTACAAAGGTATTCCGATTGCTACCACCACAGCAGTCGCGTTGGCGGATCACCACGATGTGGATACGCCTTACTGCTTTAACCGCAAAGAGGCCAAAAATCACGGCGAAGGCGGTAATCTGGTTGGCAGCAAGTTAGAAGGCCGCATTATGCTGGTGGATGATGTGATCACTGCCGGTACGGCGATTCGTGAATCGATGGAGCTTATCCAAGCCAACAACGCCGATTTAGCCGGCGTGCTAGTGGCGATTGATCGCCAAGAGAAAGGCAAGGGAGAGCTGTCTGCGATTCAAGAAGTGGAGCGTGATTTCGGCTGTGCAGTGATTTCGATTGTTAGCCTGACGGATCTCATCACTTATCTTGAACAGCAAGGTAACAACACTGAGCATCTAGAGGCAGTGAAAGCGTACCGCGCACAGTACGGCATTTAAGCGTATTCATCCAACCCAAGCCTAAAACGAAAAACAGCCTCAATTGAGGCTGTTTTTTTAGCACTAAGCTCAAGAACAAAACGCTTAGCTTTGATCGCCATGATGTGAGTTGTCGTAAATTTCACTGCCATCACGCTGAGTTTTCAGCAAAGACAAGTTCCACATGTACTGCTCAGGCTGCGGCGTGACCAGCGCTTCAATCGCTCGGTTCATCGCCAGTGCATCGGCTTCTTCATCGCCCGTCGGGAAGTTTTGCAGCGCAGGCAAAATGTGCACTTCATAACGGCCTGAATCACTGTTGTAGCATGACATCAAAGGCACCACGTGTGCTTTGCACAGCTTAGCCATTTTGCCAAACCCTTTGAGAGTCGCTTTTTCAGTAGCAAAAAATGGTACAAACACTGAGTTTTGCGGGCCGTGATCTTCATCCGGCACCCAGTAGCCAACATAGCCAGATTGAATCGAACGCAAGAAAGGTTTGATGCCAGATTCACGAGTGAAAATACGGCCACCATACTGCATGCGCTGGACGTGCATCAGCCAATCGGCAATCGGGTTGCGCTGCGGTTTCATGATGTTGGCGACTTTATAGCCACGAGCCGCCAGCATAACGGCGGCATAATCGATCGCCCAAGAGTGCGGAACTAACAGAATAACGCGCTCACCGCTATCCAGCAGTGGCAGCAAGTTCTCTTCGCCAATCAGTTCGCCACGCGAGTTATTGTAGCGAGTTGAACGCACCAACAGTTCTGAATAACCGAGCATAAACTGCGAGGCTTTCACAAAAGTATCATGCAAGATTTGTTCGCGCTCTTGCTCACTTTTCTCTGGAAAGCAGTAGGCGAGGTTAACCCGAGCGCGGCGGACTACGCGGCCATTTTTTTTGATGATGAGTGGCACCAAAGGCTTCGCCAGTCGATCACGCAAGCGCCAAGGAATAAAGGCCAACAGTGCCGCGAAAGCGATGCCAATCCAAGTCCCCCAATGTTTTGGGTGCAAAAAGCGCCACTCAAATTGCGGGTTATGTAGATGGCGAGTCACGCCGTTGTCTTGATCGCTCACAAATTCACCTTTACTGCTTTACTGATAGCGCGAGTTAGTCAGTTCAATGTCCGGCAAGGATTTGAAGCGTTTGTGCAGCCACATCCATTGCTCGGGGGCGCGCAGTATAATCTCTTCGACAAATTTATTCATGTAAGCCGCGGCTGCGGTTTCATCTTTTTGTGGGTAGTCTGCTTCAATTGATTTATCGGCCATGATCTCATAGCGCCCTTGCGCGTTACGGAAGCCTGAACCAATCACAATCGCGCAGTGGCTGGTGTAAGCCAAAATACTAGTGCCGGTTGTGGTACAAGCTTCTTGCACCGCAAAGAAAGGCACAAACACCGATTTGTTGTGACCATAATCTTGGTCTGGCAGGTAGAACAGGCGCTCGCCTTGGCGTAACACGCGGATCATCTGCTTAATATCGGTTCGGTTGATAAGCTGATTACCATTGCGTGTCCGACCACGGTACTGGATGAACTCATATGCGGGGTTGCTGTGCGGACGATACACACCATAGCCACCGATGCCTAGCACAGCAAAAGCGCGCGCGGTAATTTCCAGATTCAGCGCATGCACGCAACACAACAAAACGCCTTTGCCTGTTTTTGCATGTTGGCGAATGGCTTGGGTATCTTTATCAATCAAAATGCGCTTAAAGCGCCAGGTTGGCCAGAACCAAGTGATCCCAGTTTCAATCAGGGCCGCACCCGTATTTTTGAAGTTTTCCAGTACAAAAGCGTCGATTTCACTTTGGCTCATGGCCGGGAAAGCGAGTTCCAGATTGCGTTTGGCAATGTGAACGCGTTTTTTACCGAAACGCATCGAAAATTGGCCTAAACCGCGGCCGATTTTTAGCAAAACAGGGTAAGGCAGTAGGTTAACCAACAGGGCTAACAAGCCAAAGCCAAACCAGACACCCCAATGTTTAGGGTGCAATAAAGAGAGTGTGAATGCAGGTTTGCTGTATTTTTCTTGACTCATTGTTCTCACTTAATCTGTGCACTCAGCAGTGCCCAGTACTCATCAAAATTGGCGGTCGGCAGATATTTGAAATCGGAACGCACGAAGCGGTTCAGACTGCCTTCCACCTGACCGAGCAATTGCGCGGCAAGAATGTTTTCATCGACCGGGAAGGATTTTCCTTCGCGGAGTTTACGTTCGCGCAGAATTTGGCGCAAAGAGGTTTCAATGCGTTCAAACAACTGGTTGATGCGATCGCGTAAGCGTTCATTCTCAAACATTAAAGCATGTCCTGAGAGAATACGTGTCAAGCCCGGGTTACGTTCTGCAAAGGCGAGCAAGAGTTGCATCACCAAACGAATGCGATTGAGTGTGTCTTTCTCTTCATCAAAGATGCGGTTGATGCGCGACATCAGCGACTCTTCAATAAACTCAATCAGCCCTTCAAACATACGAGCTTTGCTGGGGAAGTGGCGGTAGAGCGCTGCTTCTGAAACGCCAACCTGTTTGGCCAGTTTTGCGGTAGTAATGCGCGAAGCCCCTTCATTAGATTCCAGCATTTCTGCCAGAGCTTGCAGGATTTCTTCGCGTCGGTTGATTTTCTTATTGCCGGCCATGCCCCGTCTTTCCTTTTGGTTATCACTGCTGATGAACAAAAAATACGCCGCCGCAGCCAGAAAGTCTGCGACGGAGATGAAACCCTTCAAGTTTAACTAAGCTCAGAGGTTGTTCGAAGCGTGTTGATAAAAATGGTTGAAGTAGGTGGCGAAAATAGCACCTACATTTGATCGTTAATTAATTGCATCACCGCGGTGGCGAGTGCTTCTTTACTGGTCAAAGGCAGACTTTGTTGCCCGTCTTTCCAGAACACGCTCAAGGCGTTGTCGTTGCTGTTAAAACCTTGCCCAGCAATCGATACATCGTTGGCACAAATCATATCCAGATTTTTACGCACCAGTTTGCCACGCGCATAAGTCTCGACATCTTGCGTTTCTGCCGCAAAGCCAACGGTAAAGGGTCGATCTTGGGTGAGTGTGGCAACGGACGCCACGATATCGGGATTTTTCACCATCTGAACGGTGAGGGTATCGTTGTCGCTGCTCTTCTTGATCTTCTGTTCGGCCACGGCTTGCGGGCGATAATCGGCTACGGCTGCGCAAGCAATAAAGATCTGGTGCGATGTGGCTTGTGCCATCACCGCGCTGTGCATCTCTAATGCGCTTTGCACATCAATGCGATTGACGCCCACCGGCGTTGGCAAATGCACAGGGCCGCTGACCAATGTGACTTCAGCACCAAGTTGCGCGGCTGCTTTGGCCAGCGCAAAGCCCATTTTTCCTGAGCTGTGATTGGTGATATAGCGTACTGGGTCGAGTGCTTCACGAGTTGGACCCGCGGTGATCAGCACACGTTTGCCGAGCAGAATTTTTGGTGCGAAGAAGCCTTCGCAGCGTGCCACTAATTCCATCGGCTCCAACATACGGCCGGGGCCAACATCACCACACGCTTGTTCACCCGCAGCGGGTCCCCAAATGGTGTAACCACGGCGTGTGAGAGTCTGTAGATTTTCTTGGGTAGCAATATTGCGATACATCTGCTGATTCATGGCTGGAGCAATCGCCACTGGGGCATTGGTGGCCAGAATCAGCGTGGTCAGCAAATCATTCCCCATCCCCGCAGCCATACGTGCGATGAGATCGGCAGTGGCAGGAGCCAGTAGCACCAAATCCGCCCATTTGGCCAGCTCGATATGCCCCATGGAGGCTTCCGCAGCTGGGTCAAGCAAGCTATCAGAAACTGGACGTCCAGAAACGGCCTGCATGGTCAGCGGAGTAATGAATTCTTTGGCGGCGTGGGTCATCACCACTTGCACGGTCGCACCGCGCTCCACCAATCGACGCGTCAACTCTGCACACTTATACGCAGCAATGCCGCCGCTGATACCAAGCAGAATCTTTTTGCCTGCCAATGATTGCATTTGGGTTTGCATTTGGAATCCCTCAAAAATCTGCGCGCTATGTTAGCACAACTACAGTCTGATGTCGGAGTTGTGTCAATCCCCTTTCTGTCGAACTGACCGTCGGTTGGGGAGAAAAGACAAGCTCAACTTCAAAGCATCGGTTATTTCACAGACAGTTGACCGACAATATGCGATAAGTTCTTCACAAAATTAACAATAATGAAAGGGAATCTTATGCTGTCTTCTCTACGAAGCCGTACCAAACTACTGCTACTGACGGTAATACCGCTGATCATCATTACTGCTTTAGTGATGGCGGTGAACTATTACAGCGGATTGTCCAGTTTACAAAAAGAGCTGGAAAACTACCGCACAGAACTGATTGATGCCAAGAAAAAAGAGCTGCAAGCCTATCTAATGATGGGGGTGACTGCGGTGAAACCCTTATATGAGAGTGATAAAGCGGGAGAAAACCAAGAGCAAGCCAAACAAATCCTCAAAGCGATGCGTTTTGATAGCGATGGCTACTTCTTTGCTTACGATTCAAAAGGGGTAAACACCCTGCACGCCATTAAACCTGAACTGGAAGGCAAAAACCTGTACGGCATGAAAGATGAAAATGGCGTCGCGGTGATTGCAGGCTTAATTAATGCCTCAAAATCCGGTGATGGTTTCCTCTATTTCTCTTGGCATAAACCGACTATCAACGCTCAAGCACCAAAACTGGGGTACGCAGAATACCTACCGAAATGGGATTGGGTATTAGGTACGGGTATTTATATCGATGATGTAGATACGCAAGTCGCGGACTTTCGTGCGCAGCGCGAGGCGGATCTCTACGATCAAACGATCTCTGCGATCGGACTTTCTGTGGTGGGCTTAATGCTGACCATCGTTGTCGTCAGCATGCTGGTATCACGCGGCATTACTCCGCTACAGCATGTTGTGCGTTCATTGCAAGCTGTGGCCGCTGGTGGTGGTGACTTAACTGCGCGCATTAAGGTCGAAAGCCAAGATGAGATTGGCGATGTGGCGAAAGCGTTTAACGCCTTTATGGATAAGCTGCACCCACTGATGACGGATATTCGCGCTTCAGCCAACAATGTTGACATTGCCGCGCAGGATCTCGACAGGCAAACCTCGCAAGCCAGCCAGAAAATGGATGGTCACTGCATGGAAACCGACAAAGTGGTGGCAGCGGTTACTGAGATGAGTGCCACGGCGCGTGAAGTAGCGAGCAACACCTATTCCACGGCGCAAGCTATTGAATCGGCGAACAGTCAAATCGAGTTGGCGCAAAAAGAAGTCAATCTGGCGATTGACGGGATTGGCGAGTTGGTCAACGAAGTGAACCAAACCTCTGCCGCGGTAGGCGATCTCAGCCAACAGGCCGCGAAGATTACCCAAGTGCTCAAAGTGATCGGTGATATTGCTGAACAAACCAACTTACTGGCACTGAATGCGGCGATTGAAGCAGCGCGAGCAGGTGAACAAGGGCGCGGCTTTGCTGTGGTGGCCGATGAAGTGCGTTCTCTGGCGAGCCGTACCCAAAACAGTACCAAAGAGATTGGTGAAATGCTCAATGCGCTGCACCAAGGGGTGAGTAAGGCGGTCAGCAGTATGAATATCAGCCAAGAGCGTGGCGAGAAAACCGCGCAGGAATCGATACAGATTAAAGAGAGTTTGGCGGGGATATCCAAAGCGGTGAGCTTAATTCACGATATGGGCATTCAAACCGCCTCAGCCGCGGAGCAACAAAGCGCTGTAGCAGAAGACATCAACCAAAATCTGGTCGCGATTCAGCATATTGTGAATGAGCTCAGTGAAAGCTTTAAACAGACTGAAAGTGTGAGTGCGAGCTTATCGCATTCAGGACAACAGATGGGCGCTCTGGTTGGGCATTTTAAGCTTTAACCAACAGTGAAATTGCATCGCCACTTGATGTGATTCGAAACTTTATCAGGGCCGCTTGCGGCCCTTTGTTTTCTCTGGTTTGTGTAAGCAAAACCGACCCAGAGAAAAAAGATGAGCCTGAAAGAGTTACCCACCGAATCCATGCCGCGCGAAAAGTTGTTGCAACGCGGCCCACAATCATTGAGTGATGCCGAATTGTTGGCAATTTTCCTACGTACCGGAACGCAAGGCATGAATGTGCTCGCCTTAGCGGATTTGCTGCTGTGTGATTTTGGATCACTGCGCGCGCTGTTTTGTGCATCGAAAGAGCAGTTTTGTCGTCACAAAGGATTGGGCGAAGCCAAATTTGTTCAATTACAAGCGGTATTGGAGATGACTCAGCGCTATCTCGGTGAAACGTTAAAGCGGGGAGAGGCGCTCACCAGTCCGCAGCAAACCAAACTCTATCTTTCCAGTATTTTGCGCGATCGCCAACGTGAAGCCTTCTATATATTATTTTTGGATAACCAACATCGAGTCATCCGCGATGAAATTTTATTTGAAGGGACGATTGATGCCGCGAGTGTTTATCCAAGGGAAGTGGTCAAGCGAGCGCTGCACCACAATGCCGCTGCGGTGATACTCGCGCACAACCATCCTTCAGGGGTTGCGGAACCCAGTCAAGCCGATCGAAGGATCACCGATCGGCTGCGTGATGCACTGAGTTTAGTTGAGATTCGCGTACTGGATCATTTCGTAGTGGGTGATGGGGAAGTGGTCTCTTTCGCTGAACGTGGCTGGATATAGTCAACACTTATGGTTTGCGGCATTTTTAAGCTTGTGAGTTAGCGAGAATCTGATAATATGCCCCGACATTTTTTAACCCTGATTCAGCTCGCACCGTAAAAAGATCAGCAAATCCTGCGAAAAGGATCTGTTCGGGTCTTGAGCAATGTGCGGCAAGTTAGTATAATGCGCGACCTTTGATAGCCTTGTATGGGTATTCCATAACGGTTTTTAACCTCAACTTCTGATTTTGGAAAGAGAGAGGTTCGGCCACCAAGGTTGATATCGAGCTGAAACGATTTGGAGAAGACATTCATGTCACGAGTATGCCAAGTAACTGGTAAGCGTCCTGCAGTTGGTAACAACCGCTCACACGCAAAAAATGCTACTAAGCGTCGTTTTCTGCCGAACCTACAAACTCATCGTTTCTGGGTAGAGAGCGAAAAACGTTTTGTTAAACTACGTCTAACTGCTAAAGGTATGCGTATCATCGACAAGAAAGGCATCGATGCTGTTCTTGTAGAGATCCGTGCACGTGGCGAAAACGTTTAAGAGGAATTGAGCAATGGCTAAAGGCAATCGCGAAAAAATCCGCCTAGTATCATCTGCAGGTACAGGTCACTTCTACACCACTGATAAGAACAAGCGCAATATGCCTGGCAAGTTCGAGATCAAGAAATATGATCCTGTAGTTCGCCAGCACGTTGTGTACAAAGAAGCAAAAATCAAGTAATTGATTTCGCTCTTGTTTACAGTGCGTGAAAAAACCCAGCCTTTGGTTGGGTTTTTTTCTATCTGCAATTTGAGTTTTTGGCCTCTGCAATTCAAAGTGCTCCTGTTAGGGAATTTGCTTCACTAGGATCTTCCCGCACACTTTGCTACTCTCAAAACGTTTGCTTATCGCAAGGAGTGATTATGCGCGTTTCTCCTCATCGACGCCGCCGTTGGAATAACATCATGATCTTGGCTGTGATTGGTTTTATTGCGGTGATCAATTTGCCAGCACTGATTAAAACCTATCTCTTACCTGAACCTGATAGCCAGTTTCCAACGTTACTTCGAGCCGATGCCACCTTACAAGCGCTGAATTTCCCACAGTTTTCTTTAGAAAAGAGCCGTGAAGAGTGGCGGGTAACGCCAGAATTGAGCATTGAAGCTGAAGAGTTAGTGAAGCGCTGGCAATCGTTAACAGGTACAGAAGTCGATGAAGCTACTTATCTCTCATTAAAACCGACACTGCCAACGCCGCAAACCATTGAAGTGTGGTATGCCGATCGCGAAGAGCCACAAAGGATCACCTTCTATCAAACCCCACAATTTTGGTTGCTGAAAAACTGGCAAGATCGTTGGATTGCGGTCTCGGCCGAAGCGAGTTATCTATTCCCTGCGCCATTGTAAGAGGTTGTCATGCCTGAATTACCTGAAGTTGAAGTCAGCCGTTTAGGGATCTCCCCACATTTGGTCGGCGGCACCATTCAATCCTTAGTGTTACGTACGCCCAAGTTGCGCTGGCCTATCCCTCAAGAGCTGAAACAGCTTGAAGGGCAGACCATTCTCGCGATTCATCGCCGCGCTAAATATCTTATTATTGAAACCGCCGTCGGCAGTGCGATTGTGCATTTGGGTATGTCTGGCTCGCTGCGTATTTTGGATGGCGATTTTCCTGCTGCGAAACACGATCATGTGGATCTGGTGATGACCAGCGGCAAACGGCTGCGCTATAACGATCCGCGTCGCTTCGGGGCTTGGTTATGGTGTGCGTCTGATGAGAGCCATGAAGTGCTCGGGCGTTTGGGGCCTGAGCCGTTGACCGAAGCTTTTAACGCTGAATATATGATGGACAAAGCGCGCAACAAACGCATTGCAGTAAAAGCTTTCATCATGGACAACGCAGCGGTCGTGGGGGTGGGGAATATCTATGCCAATGAATCGCTGTTTACATCACGCCTCCATCCACTGCGCCCCGCTCATTCACTGAGCTTAGAGGAGTGGCAAACCTTAGTGGCGAACATCAAACAAGTGCTGCAAGTGGCGATTAAGCAAGGCGGCACCACGCTGAAAGATTTTACCCAAAGCGATGGTAAGCCGGGCTATTTCGCGCAAGAGCTGCAAGTGTATGGCAAAGCCAAACAGCCTTGCCCCCATTGTGGAGAGCCGATTTGCGAGCAGAAAATTGCTCAGCGCAATACCTTTTTCTGCCCGCAGTGCCAGCATTGATATACCCAAACGACTTAGAGTTGCAGGTAGCCAACACAGCTGCAGCTTCAAGTAGGAAGGAGATTGAGGGATGCAAACTTGCATCCCTTTGAAGCGCTAGATTTTTTTCTTTTGATGTAGAGCGTTAGCGACAATAGCGGGCACAAACTCATCCACATTACCGCCGTGGATTGCCACTTCCCGCACTAAGGTTGAAGAGATAAACGCGTGCTCTTCAGAGGGCGTTAAAAAGACGCTCTCTAACCCCGGCATTAAGCGGCGATACATATTGGTGAGACCAAATTCGTATTCGAAATCGACAGTGGTGCGTAAGCCGCGGATCAAGACATTCGCTTTTTCGGCTTTGGCAAAATCGACTAACAATCCGGAAAAACCTTTCGCGCTGACGTTATCCAGATGAGAGGTGACATGGCGCGCGAACTCGACTCGTTCTTCGAGCGTAAACAGAGTGTTTTTACTCGGGCTGGCGGCCACCGCGATGATCACTTCATCAAACATTTGCGCGGCGCGCTCAATCAGATCCAGATGACCGTTAGTGATGGGGTCAAAAGTGCCGGGGTAAATCACTCGGGAAAGACGTTTTTGGCTCACAATCCGTTACTCATCAATCAGGGAAGTGGCCTCATCCTAACAAAAAGCCTCACATTTACCTATGAAGTCGGTATGATGAGCACGCAAAATTTCACACCTTATCGAGCACAATGAAAAAGTTACTGGTTATTCGCAACGATAAAATTGGCGATTTTATGCTGGCTTGGCCAAGTTTCGCCATGCTGAAAGCTTCTCTGCCGGATTGTCATATCACCGCGCTGGTGCCGAAATACACCGCCGCACTGGCAGAACTTTGTCCATGGATTGACGCGGTGATCATCGACCCCGGCCAACAGGCGGATAAGGCGCAGCATAAGCAACTGGTGCAGACAGTTAAAGCACAGCAGTTTGATGCTTCCATCAACCTGTTTTCGACCATGTATAACGCGCTCTTAGTGTGGAAAGCACGCATTCCTTACCGTTTAGCGCCGGCGACCAAATTGGCGCAGATTTTTTATCAGCACCGCATTAAGCAAAAGCGCTCGCAATCGGCCAAGCCGGAATACGAATACAATCTTGATTTGGTACGTGCTTTTTTGCGTGATATCGGCCTGCCGATTATTGAGCCGAACCCACCGTATCTGACCTTTCCTGCTGAGCAGTTGGCGGCGCAACGTATCAAACTCGCTGAGCAGCTAGAGCTTAATCCGGCTAAGGCGTGGCTTTTTGTCCACGCTGGCAGTGGTGGTTCCGCGAATAATCTCTCTTTGACGCAATACAGTGAGTTAGTGACAGGCGTGGTGGATGAGTACAAACAAATCGTACTCACCGCAGGACCTGGCGAAGAAGATAAAGCGGCGCAATTACAAAGCTTACTTGCTGAGCAAGGAGTGCCGGCAGCCTTGTACGCCAAAAATGACGGGCTGGTGGATTTCACTCGCTCGCTGGCGTGCGCGCAGCTTTTCATTGCGGGCTCGACAGGGCCTTTGCATATCGCAGCAGCCTTGGATGTGCCTACGGTCGGATTCTTCCCAGCCAAGCGTTCAGCAACGCCACTGCGCTGGCGACCACTCAACTCGCAAGGTAAGCACATCGCTTTTTGCCCGCCGCCTGCAGACGATAAAGCAAACCAAGAGAACATGAGTCGGATTGATATGAAGAGCGTATTGACTGAGCTTGCGCCTTGGCTGCGTAGTGTGCAGCTTTAATTATTAAAAAAGGGAGCTGCGGCTCCCTTTGTCTTTAGTTACTTTACTCGATAGATATCCGCTTAGCGTTTGTAGTGCTCGTCATTATCACGTGCCCACAAATCAGCGTATTTCACAAAGGTGGAGTGTGCAGAGAGCAGTGCAATTAAAAATCCCTGTTTTCCATCTAAAAAACCGCGCTTGAGCAGATACATTTTCAAAAAACAGCCCACAGCATGGACGATGCCTTGAGAAAGGGAAGCCTTCTTGCCTTTCGCTTGACGTTGATCCGCCCACGCTTTGGCGTAACCCGCGGATTTCACCAGATAGTGGTGCACATCGTTATAGGTGTAGTGAATCGCATCGCCCGCTAAAGTTTCGACTTTCATGCTTGGCTCAACGTGCACCTTTTCATGCACTAATGCGTCATTGTAGCGAGTCAGTTGAGTTGGGTAGAGGCGCAGTACGCGATCGGGGTACCAACCGCTATGGCGGATAAAGCGACCAAACACCCAACTGAGGCGTGCAAATTGATACAAGGTATCCGGCTTATTAGCGGCAACGGCTTGCAAAATGCTCTGCTTGAGCTCTGGAGTCACTCGCTCATCGGCATCCAGCCACAGCACATAATCCGATTGGACATAAGATTGTGCCAATTGGCGCTGCAGGCCAAAGCCCGGCCACTTTGCATTCACGTAAAATTTTTCAGTGTAACGACGCGCGACCTGCTCGGTTTCATCGTGACTGCCAGAATCGAGCACTACGATCTCATCAACCCAGTCGTGCACGGTTTGTAAGCACTCATCCAGATGACGCGCTTCATTTTTTACTATCAATGCGACAGCAAGCGTTGGTTTACTCACGAAAAATCCTCGTTACGAATAAATCTGGGTATAAAAGGTGTATCAATCGTTCACCTGTGTGGCCATGATGTCAGCAGCGGCACGCTCAAACATCGCAATCACTTGTTGCGCAGTGATGCGCTGCATCGCATTGGGGTCTTTAACCCGAGTGCGCCAATCAACCTGCTGCGGCGTTTTACCGGTTTCCGCAAGTAAAGCTTCTTGGTAAGCGGAAACAACATAGTGGCGATAATGGTATGGACCTGTGCGCTCAGGATTATGGTGAGCGTAGAGACCAATGATTGGTGTATGCATGGCATTAGCCATATGCGCAGGGCCTGTATCGGGGGCGATCACCAAATCTGCCTTTGCGAGCAGTGCGAGCATCTGTTGCAGCGTGCTTTTTCCCACCAAGTTTAAGACGGGGTGAGCGAGTGCTTGCTCCACTTGCGCGGCCAGATCGCGCTCAACTTGTGCTGGGCTTCCGGCCAAGATCACTTGCCAGCCTTGTTGTTGGGCATGTTCAATAACTGCTGCATAGCCCTCTGCCGTCCAATTCTTATAAGCTTTGCTTGCTCCGGGCACCACAACTAAGCGAGGCTGCTCGGGCTGAAACTGCGCCTCAGCCCAAGCCAGATCGTCAGGCTGGCAGGTGAGTGACCACTTAGGCTCAATATCGCGAATACCTAAGTGCTCAACAAACGCCAATAAACCATCTAAGACGTGCATTTTGTCCGGTGAGGGAACTTTGATATTGGTAAACCAAGTTTGAAAATCTTGGCTGCGTGCTGCATCAAAACCCAGTTTATAGCGAGCTTTGATCCCCAAAGTCGCAATGCTGGCGCGAAAAGCGTACTGCATGTGCAGCAGCGCATCAAAACGCTCGGACTTTAATTGCTGCCAAAGCTGAGTATAAGCACGCAATCCGAGTTTTTTATCAAACACGATGACCTGAATATCGGGCAGAGATTGGATCAGTTCTGCTTCCAGTTTACCCGTCACCCAAGTGATACGTGTTTGCGGCCATTGGCGTTGAATCGCTTGTACGGCAGCAATCGTATTACAGACATCACCAATCGCCGATAAACGCAGGATACAGAGGGAGTGTGGGGCTGATTGAAACAATGCCATAGCCAAGCCTATTCGATAAAACTATTCGATAATTGAGCCAGAATTATGCAGAGCTGACCAGAAAATGTAAAATGCAGCACGCCAGATGCAGAGCAAAACTGCAAAAACACCGGATAACGATAGGAATCGCCCCCTTGATACAGACGTTCAACGACGCGCAGCAGAAAGTTTGGTTTGACGACGCGCTTTTGCATGAAGACCCAAGTCAATGTTGCAACCCCGAGTTTTGGCAGCAAAACGGCAAAGTGCTCGGCAGCGCGACAGGACGAGGCACCACTTGGTTTGTGCGGTTACAACAGACACAAGGTGCGTTGCGTCATTATCGTCGCGGAGGTTTGTTTGGAAAGGTGGTGGCCGATTCTTACTGGTTCAGTGGATGGGAAAAGACCCGAAGCTATCAAGAGTTTATGCTGCTCAATCATTTGCGCGATGCTGGCGTTAACGTGCCGCGCCCGATTGCCGCTCGCGTACAAAAACACGGGCTGCTGTATAAAGCCGATCTCCTAAGCGAAAAAGTGCCGAATGCCCGCGATCTGGTGAGTATCTTGCAAGAAAGCCCGATCAGCGATGAACTCTATCGTAAAATCGGCCGTGAGATCCGCAAAATGCACGATGCGCAAGTCAACCACACCGATCTTAATATTCATAACATCTTGATTGATGACCAAGAGAAGGTATGGATTATTGATTTTGATAAGTGTTATGTGCTATCAGGTCATAGTTGGAAACAAGACAACTTAAATAGATTAAAACGTTCGTTTGAAAAGGAATTAATCAAACGGAAAATCCATTGGTCATTGAATGAATGGCCTAGAATACTAAAAAATTATGGATTCCATTCTTAATTACTAGGCCTTGTTTATAGAACGACATTGTGTCTTTAATACGAAATTATAATTTAATTTAAAATTACTTTATTAGGTTGGTATTTATTAAGGATTGGAAGATGTTTTTCAAAATAGTCACACAGCTGTGCACCTGAAAAATTCAAATCCATACCTACAAAATCTTTATAGTGATAATTCCACCATTTCAGTTCTAGGAGCTGACGGATTTCACTTGAAGAGAAGCGATATTTAATCACTTTGGCTGGAATACCACCGACAACCGCGTATGGTGGGACATCTTTGGTTACGACTGCATTGGCTGCGATCACTGCACCATCAGCAATCTTTATCCCTGCCTTTAAAGATACATTCTGGCCAATCCATACATCATTACCTATGACCAATCTTTCTGCTGTTTTGAGCGGTTTTAGTGCGAATGGCTGGCGCTCACCACCCAAAAAATCATACTCATAAGTTAATGGCGATGTTGTAAAGGTGTGGAGAGGATGCTCAGTACCGATTATTTTTAAACCGCCAGAGATAGAGCAGTATCGACCAACCATTGAATCTACTGGCAGTGCAGAATGAGAGTATGAAAATGCGCCCATTTGCCACAAATGATTCCTTGAGATACTAAAGTGTGTGTGTGGCTCAATCGCGAGTGGCTCAGCGATCTTATTGGCTTTCTTAAACCACTTTTTGAGCGTGATATGGGACTTTTTTAACTGAATAAGCTCATTAACAGTTAAAAAGCGTTTTTGGGTTTTCATAGTCAATTAATCTTGTTCACTCGCTTTGCTATCAATTGGAAACTCTTATTTTGTCACTCGGGTTGGATGGATTTTCTTAATCATCAACCCTGTCCATTTTTTGTAGGCTCTATAAATACGTTTTTTATCGATTAGAGTATTTTTAGAGATCAAGCCATTAAGATACAGCCAATCCTTAAGGTCATATTCAAGCGCCAAATTACCTCGTTTATAGAAGCGCTCAGTGACATCTAATCCAATATTTTCTGGACAATCCATGAGTAAGTTATTAGCCATAAACTGTGGCCAAAAGTCTTCACCTAAGCCTGCGTGATCGCAGGTTTTGCTCTCAATATGGTGCTCTTCACCGAGTAGTGCTGAGATCCAATTTAGACACAAAACTTGCTCTGTCGCTGGGTGGCGTGCTTTGTAGCCCGGCTTAAGCGTGAAGTGTAATTCTGGTATCCAGCGATCAGACCAAATGGTCAGGAGATCTTGGGTCAGGCCAAAGTCAAACAGATCGCTTTTATGAAAATAAACCGGATGCCCATAGTGGCTCGAAATAAAAAACGTACTGCTGGTGAGCACTCGCTGAGTCAAAAATTGATAATTCTGCGCTCGGGGGAGATCGGCATATTGTTCATACAACTCAACAAATTGACGACCCGTCAGTAGGTTATCGGTACGTAACTTAACCGCATAAGGCGTTTTTACCGCTTTCAGCCCCATGTGGGTGCTGTACATCTGGCGGTTATTATTGAGTTTGATTGGCTGACCGTCATAAAAAACGGTATTTGAGCCGGGATCATCCAATTCCAACACTTGGTCGTAATCGAGCCCATCCAACGGCTGCCCTTTCCAAGTCGACAGAATGATGGTCGATTTAGGAAAAAAGCGGCGTATGGAGTTCAAACACTGCTCGGTGATGCCCACGATTTGCTGACGACTGGCACTGGCTTGCACCGGCCCCTGTACAACAAAGGTGATCGCTTCATCATCAATCTTGATCATGGTTGTGGCTGCCTCAAAAAGTCAGTGTACTCATCTGGTACGCCACAAAAAATGACCTCATGACGTGCGATCAAGTGGTAGTGAATATTTAACCCTTTTTGAATGAGCAGGTTGTAGAGTGGCGCAATGTATAGCTCGCCTCGCTCCCATTCTTGGCTAGGTCTGGCAACGTATTCACGATACGCCTCCAAGTAATCCTCTTTACGATTGAAGTGATAAAGCCCGGTACTACAGAGATCGGAAATCGGATTTTTCTCGGCTGTCTGAATCACTTTGGTGCTGCCAGCATGTTCTGGTTTGGCGAAAGACCAGTTGTCACCACCGCCCTGAAACACTTCTAGGTAGCCATCGCTGTGTTGGCTAATGTCAGGAAATACAAAATTCGGACGGAATGTGTCGATGTTAAACACCGTGATCGAGCCTTGATAATCCACGCCCTGTTTTGCGAGTTCTTCTAACCCCAAAGTCACCGTTTCTGCTTGGCCACGAGTTTCTGCATGCAATTCAGCGATGTAAAATTGTTTAATGCCAAGCTGAGTGGCTTTTTCGCGCACAAACGCCGCAGTGTCGTAAACATTACGCACAATAAACAGAAACGGAGTGCTAGCAAAATACGAGGCAAAGCTGTTGACCGAGTGTTCAAACAGGGTTTGACCATGGGCTTCAAGCATATATTTAGGCTGGGTATAGCCAGCTTTGAAGAAGCGAGAACTCATTCCCGCCATTGGGATCACAATCATTGATCAAGCCTCAATAAAATTTGGTGGAGACGAAACGCATTCGCAAACAAGGCATCTTGGCGGCGACGATCATCGGCATGCAAAGGCAACATGGAGAGGAATAGTTGAATTTGCATCGCGTAGAGATTTTTCGCCGTGAGACCGAAGGTCTGTTCAATTAGTTCGATAAAACCTTGTTGCGTCTCTTTATGATGGCTCTGTTCGGCAATCTTTAATTCGATCGCGTTATCGCTAATCTCAACATGATAGTAACCAGCAATAATCCAGTCATACAAACCAAGAATCGAATGACTCAGCTTGGCTAAATCGTAGCGGATATCACCATACAGTGTTTTCTGTCCATCAGGCGTCATCCCTCTAGGGTCAATCGTCTTAATTTTGTTGGCTCGGAAGTCATACAAAATGTTGCTAAAGCAAAAATCACCGTGCAAGACCCCTAACAAGGGTTCCCCATTAGGCAAATGTTTTTGGCTATCACGTAGAATTTGCGCGAGCGAAATATCTTGTCCCGCAAACTGCCATTTATCTTCTAAAGTGATGTGTCGTGATGCACAGAATTCGTTGAGGCGTAGAGCGGTTTTATCGGAAAACAGTATGTCGAGAGTATTGATAGGAGCATTGGGCTCGACCGCTTGCTCAAGGCATAGGCTTAAAAATCCCACCGCGCTGGATAAGATTTTCTGCCAGATTTGGCTCGGTAATCTGGAAAAAACGAATAACTCGTTCAGTGCTGTTAGGTAGAGATATTCTAAGCGATAAGATATTTTCCCCTCGCTGTTTTGGCTGCCTAAATATTGTGGAATGAAGCCACGCATCGCCATTGGCAGATTGTCAAACCAGTAAGCTTCAGCGGCGATTTTTTGGTTTTTGATGCTCGACTTTTCAATCCATTTAGCGGTTATGGTCAGCTCATTAAAGGCGCGTTGGGTGGTGAATTCGGCTTTGGAGTGATAGTAAGTATTCACATGGCCAAAATCGAGCCAACCGATGGAATTGACCGCACTTAAGCCTACGCTTTTATGATAGCGATTGAGGCCAGAAATAAACTTCCATTCACTCTGTGTGATACAACGAACCAGTTCTCGTGGGCGGCTGAATTTGAAGTAGCCATCGATAATTCGCTGACTTTCGTGACTCATGGGCGTATTGGCATCTTGTAGCCAATCGACCTCATCATTAGTTAATACGGCCCAGTTATAGCTGTCTTTTGCGGTGGAAACGCTGACGATATCATCGCCAACCGGCAGTTGGTTAAATAGCGTATCACCGTAGAGGATGTGCAGCGGTGCATTGAGTGAGTGCCCACTAATATTGAGTGCTGCCACCAGTGATGCCCCTAAGCTGAGTCCATCTGGTGTAGCGATAATTGTCACCTGATGTTGTTCAAGCCATTGGCGGTCAATCTCTGAGACAGCATAAGATTCAGGCAAAGAGAGATAGACTTTTACGCCTTGTGGTGCCAAAGCGACTTGATGCTGAAACAGGCGACGATTGCCTAACGGCAGAAAACTCGGAGGAATACGCCCAAATTCAGATTCCAACTCTTGGCCAACATAGGCACCAGACATAATTAGGAACATGATTTTTCCTTCTCAAAGAGTTGGTGGATCTCTTCCAAACTCATCGAGGCAAATTCGGAAGGGCGCACGGCGCGATCATCAATGTAAAAGCCATCGTGCCCACACCAAGGTTTTCCTACTAAAATTTCATCATAAGGCACTTGGTGTTTATCGAGCCACTCAGTAATGATAGGAAGCGTGTGGATATTGATTTTGCCGACGTTACCTTCATAAGTGCGCATATTACGCGCCGTCGAAATCACAATCTCAAACCCTTGTTGGTGGTACTCGCGAAGCTGTTCAATCACATCAAGCCGAGGTAGCACGTTACGATAATCTGAAGTATTGGCTTGGGTGAGAGTGCCGTCGAGGTCGACGATCAATTTTTTCATTGGACGAATTCCTTAGTAAAACCTAATTCGATCAAGGTGTTTTCGAGGGCCCCACGATTTTGCATCACGATCTTTAACGCATTTTTTCCGCATTGCTGCCGTTCTTGAACATCAGAAAACCAATGGTTCACCTGCTTGGCAATAGTTTCTGATTGGTCAGCAATCACACAGGCATGTGCATTCATGAGTGCGTGGGTGATATCGGTAAAGTTGTAAAAGCTAGGGCCAGTAATGATGGGTTTTACCAGTGCGGCAGGTTCAAGCAAATTATGCCCGCCGACTTTTTTGCCCACTAAACTGCCCCCCATAAAGCACACATCAGATGCGCCGAGCAATACCAGCATCTCCCCCATGGTATCGCCTAGATACACTTGAGTGTCGGAGGCTATTGTTTGTTGGCTGCTACGAGTTTGCACAGAAAAGAGACTGGCTGCGAGCTTATGCACCGCCGCAAAACGTTCAGGATGGCGCGGCACTAAAATCAAAAGAGCATCAGGATGCTGCTTGAGGATCGCTTGATGTGCCGCTAAGACGATTTCATCTTCGCCTTGATGTGTGCTTGCGGCTATCCAGACTGGACGATGGTTTCCTAAAGCTGTTCTGAGCGCTTCACCTTGAGCAATCACCTCATCGGTGATGCTGATATCAAACTTAATCGAACCGGTAATTTTGATTTTTTTCTCGGCCATACCGAGCTGAATAAACCGCTGTGCATCGTCAGCAAATTGACACAACACTAGGCTGAGAGGTTTCGCCATACTGTTAAAGAACGGGCGAATACGCTGATAGCCGCGATAGGATTTTTCCGAAAGTCGTGCATTCACGAGTGTAATCGGCAAACCCGCTTTGGCAACGGTATGCAGAGTATTTGGCCACAGTTCTGTTTCCACTATGATCAATTGGCAAGGTCGGACTCGACGTAAAAAGCCTCTCACTGCAAACGAAAAATCAATCGGGGTATAGCGATGCTCAATCCAATCTGCCAACTTTTCTGCTTGTTCAGCACCCGTCGGGGTGGTGGTAGTCAGTAGAATTGGTGTATTTGGTGAACGCTGCTTAATTTGCTTAATCAGTGGCGTTACGGCCAGGGTTTCACCCACCGACGCGGCATGGATCCAAATCGGTGAGTTTGTGGTTTTTAGTGGTGGGGTAGCGCCGAAATGCTCTTTCCAACGTTTTCCTACACTGGGTTTTCCCTGTTTATGGCGGTAGAGGCCATACAGTAAAAACGGTGCAGCTAAAGTGAGTAAAAGCGAATAAAGCGTACGGAGCAGCATTATTTTTTCACGAGATCTTCAGGTTTGATGTGTGTCCACTTGCCACGAGGTTTATCGATGTACTGGAAGTGTTCATTGGTGAACGTGCCCTGAATACATACGTATTTACGATCTTGGGTGTGAATCACCGCTTTAGCTGACAAGATGTTATTGAGCACCGTTGGTCCTGTGGAGTGATATACCCCCATGGAAGGCTCGTAGTGATTCACGTTATAAACCACCTGTTCAATAGTCGCCTGCAGATCGGGATTGTTTGGTGCGGTGGCAATGAAGTAGTTAGTGATCTCGGTATTATTTTTAATGCGAATATATAGCTCTTGTGAGTCGCCAAGCAGCTTATCAAGTGGCCATACTAGCGTGGCATCAATATCCATATACACTCCACCATAGGTATTAAGTACCACTAAACGCCATAAATCGGCTTGGGCTGCGCCGTTAGTAAGGCGTGAATAAGCGTCATAAACTTCCGGCGAAGCATGTTCTTTTAAGAACTCACCACGCGCTTCGGTACTCACATAGCGATAGTCACAGTTGAGTGACATTAGGCGGTTAAACAGATAGTTAAGGTAAACCGGTAGTGAGGCTTGATCGGTAAAGTTGGTTTGCCAAATAGTGCGTGGAATGGTGGCATTGGCGCGCATTTTTAGCTTAGCTGGTGAGTAAGCGGGAATCGTAAAACGCAGCTTTGGAAACACCCAATGAAATGGGTAAGAGAGCATTTTAAATAGGTTGCCAGTCAGACGAATCAGTCGGTTGGCGATCAATACGGTTACTTTGCTCATATTCATTGTTCCTGTGTGTTTTTGGCTGCAGCCAAGCGCATTTTTAATGTTGTATCAATCGCTGAGGTAATTTGCTCAGTAGACGGTTTTTCACCATTCGCATTCATCACGATAGTATGCGCTTCATAGAGAGGGGTGTAACGAAAGGGAACCGTAGCATAAAAAATTCCCACCGTTGGTGTGTGAGTTGATATTGCCACGTTTCGGATGCCCGTATCGGGGGCAATCACCAGAGTCGCTTTCGCAATGAAGGTGACTAAGTCATCAAGAGGCAAACATGGTTGAATCGTTAACGAGCCATTGTCGGCTAGGTCTTGTAAATACTCACCTTTTTCAAACTCATTCTTTCCTTCAAGAAAGACATGTTTCACATTCGGTTGTTGTTGAATGGTTTGCTCAATCACTGCCCGCATCTCAGGCTTAGTTAAAATTTTGCGCAGTTGGGAGGCTCCACTGAAATAGACGATATATGGAGCGGCATGATCGCAGATCTGCCTATTGTCAGGGTAAGCAAAATCAAGCGGATAACTCGGGTTGTGGCCAAGGATTTTCAGCATATCGAGCATGCATTCCACTTCCGGTTGAAAATCAGAGCGAAAGACTGCCAAGTTATACAAAGTGCCACATAAAAAGGGTTTGTAAGGAAAGCCCACTTTGAGTTTCGCTTTAGTCAGTAATGTCATCCAGTAAGAGCGATTCGTTCCTGCCACATCAAAGATAATGTCTTGTGCTTCCAGTTGGTTATAGTCTTGCCATTTTTGCTTGAGTGACAGCTGTTTTGAATCATCGCGGCTTTTCATTATTACTGTTTTGTCCGCTAGCTCTGAGGGGGTTCCATAGAGGTAGTTTGACACTGTGACCAAGGTGATTTCGGCATTAGGAAAGAACTTTCTAGCCTCAACTAAAAAGGGGCGCACAATGACTTGGTCGCCAAGCGCTGCATGACGAATGACAGCGATTTTCTTAACTGCTAGAGGGTTAAAATGGTCATTTAAGTATTGGCGTGCCGCTTTCGAAGCATAAGCACCTTTTTCAAACCAGAGGTGTTTCATGAATCTTTTCCAATAAATTTATCTAAAGCTTTAATGACTTGTGCAGGTTTTAGTTGATTTAAGCAATTTAAATGTTCTAACGGACAAACTCGTTTAAAGCACGGACGACATTCGATCTCTGTATGTACGACTGCCAGTTTATCCGTCAGTGGTGGCGTATATTTGGGAGAGCTTGAACCATAAATTGCAACAATGTTACAACCAACAGCGGCTGAAACATGCATTAAACCAGAATCGTTACTGACCACAGTATGGCAAGCTGCAAGTAGATCAACGGCTTCGATGAGGGAGGTTTCTCCTGCGAGATTGGCGCAGTATTCCCGCTGTTCTTCACTTAAAGCCTGTTGAATTTGGGTGGTGACGGAGTGATCTTTTGCTGAGCCAAAAAGCCATACTTGAAAACCTTGCTCAATAGCATAACGAGCAACTTCAGCGTAGTAATGATCAGGCCAGCGTTTCGCGGGGCCAAATTCTGCACCAGGACAGAGTCCAATGACGGGACGCGATGAGACTAAACCGAGTCGCTGTCGAGCGGCTTGTTGTGCGATGGCGTCGATGGCGAGTTTAGGTCTTGGGCAATGTGCTAACGAAACGTCTGCAAGCATCGTGGCTTTTGGGTGAGCCAAAGCAACATACCTTTCCACCATATATTGGAAAACACGCTTATCTGGACGCAAATCATTGAGCAGACCATAACGAAATTCCCCTTTCCAGCCGGTACGTTTTGGAATGTTAGCAAACCAAGGGATCAAGGCTGATTTAGCTGAATTAGGTAGCACAATGGCATGGGTATACCGATTATCGCGCAGCTCACACCCAATCGCGCGTCGCCCAAGCAGATTGAAAGCACCGTGACCGATGGTCATTTCAATCGCTTGATTGACCTCAGGCATGCGTTCCAAAATGGGCTTACACCAAGCAGGCGCTAAAACGTCAATTTGTGCATCAGGATGCTGTTGTTTTAGGCGCAGGTACAAGCTTTGTGACATGACCATATCGCCAACCCAAGATGGGCCAATAACAAGAATTTTCATCAATTTTTTGCTCTTTTGGCTGCGATGTAAGCATAAAAAATTGCCACCATAAAGCCATAAAAGGTTCCAATAAGATTGGCTTGTAACGGTGCTTCAGTTAAACAGAAAAGGATAAAACCAAAGACAAAAAGGTATCCAGTTTGGCTGAGTGGAGAGCCTGTTTTTCGATAGTCGCTTAAAAATACTCCAAATGGTAAGACAAGCATCGCGAAAATCGCCAGAATTCCCAATGTTCCATTGCTGGCTATAGCTTCAAAATACTGGCTATGTGCATGACCTCTAGGTACTGTGCTTGTCCATTCATCCACTTTTCCTTCTTTAAAAAGTTCAATATTTAAGCTTTCTCTTTCCGAATATGTCGTCCCCAAAATCGGATTGCGTTTAAATGCTTCAACAGCGGCATACCAGAGTTGAAGTCGCCCCCCTGATGAAGCTGCGGCATGGATATTGTTACTGGCAATGCTGGATATTTCGAAAATTGTAAAATCAACTCGCTCTTGTATACGTGGTGAAAGTTGATAACTGACTGAGACTAATAAAAAACTGATTAGAGTAAAAACGAGGGTTTGCTTAAATTTTATTTTTCTTACATTGACGATAAAGAACAAGATGAAAACAAAGAGTAGCGTTAAAATGGCTCCTCTTGTTAAGGTTAAGGTTGTCGCCACTGTTGCAGCTACAACTGAGAGATACAAATAATATTTGAAT
Organism: Vibrio mimicus; assembly: GCF_019048845.1. Taxonomy (NCBI): domain Bacteria; kingdom Pseudomonadati; phylum Pseudomonadota; class Gammaproteobacteria; order Vibrionales; family Vibrionaceae; genus Vibrio; species Vibrio mimicus. The sequence continues at coordinate 3,111,070 of NZ_CP077426.1, read as the reverse complement.
CTGGTTTGTGTAAATGACAAGCCAAAAGATAAGATAGCTAAAGCTGCTGCAAGATAACCGAAGTTGATACTAAATAGAAAACCATCAACGCGTGGCATGTTCAATATGAAAAATTGATAAAAAGCAAACGCTAAAGCACCAAAAGAAGCCAATATGGTTGATGTGCATAGTGTGTTATCTAAATTTGCGCCTTTGGAAATTTCATTCTTAATGAAAAAGTATATAGGTATACATAACAGAGCACGAATGCCTGCATCTAAATATCTTAAAGTGCTACCATCAATAACAGTAATTGGTACGTTGGATAAAAAATATGCGCTCAGAGTTATTATGGGAAGAATGTCGTATTTGTTAAAATTTAAACCATTTTTAATTAACTGAATGCTAGAGTAGAGAGTCAGTAATCCTACCGTTACAACAGAAAGACCAGGCGTAATCAAAAGTGGTGAGACAGTAAAAAAAATGGATATTTTAGTTATTTTATTATTCATTTTAATAGCTCAGGGTCGTGTTCCAATTAATATTGTCTTTGATTTTTTTCGCAGGGTTGCCTGCGGCAATACAAGACTGGTCAATCGATTTTGTCACAGTAGAGTTAATGCCAATAATCGAACCAGAACCGATATCTACTCCTTTTAAGATAGTGACGTTATCTGCTAACCAAACGTGCTCACCAATCGTTATGTTACGAGCTGGATTTATTCTCTCCCCATTATATAAAATATCATGACCATCACTGGTCATGATTTTTATATTTCGTGAGAACATGCAGTTATTGCTGATCTTAAGGGTGGTGTTACGTTCTCGACATGATAAAAAACAATTTTCGCCAATTACGCAGTTTTCGCCAATTTCTAAGAGACAATTATTGCCATTGAGCTCGATAGAGACGCCTTTTAAATTTGCACCATCACGAATAATGAGTTGATTATTCTCTCCATTAACATAAATGTCGCAATAGCGGATACGAGTATTTTTACCTATTTGGACATTGTTGTTAGGTTTTACTCGAATTTTATTACGTAATTTTGCAATTAAACCAAAGCCAGCCATCTGCAACCTCTTATTATTTTTTGTTCATTTTTCTAAATAGATAATTCCCTTTCACTTTTCGCCACAGACCGAAAGTATCAGTTCTTGGAAAAATCGCAATCCGACGAATTTGATAGGGGTCTTGATGCATCAAAAGTGGGCCACTGTTAGTTGCTACGGCGAATGGGTAACCCAGCTCCTGAGCCAGTTGTTTAGAGGTTGCATCATGGTCACCATAAGGATAAGCAAAGGAGGTCAGTGGCTCTCCGATTAGCGCTTCAAGTTCGAGTTTGTTGCGCAATATCTCTTCGCGTTGTTCCGATTCACTGAGCTTACTCAAAAAGGGATGAGTCATCGTATGACCACCAATTTCTACTAATCCAGAGTTATGTAACGCTTTAACTTGTTCAACTGACATCAAAGGGACCACTTTTTCTGGGTTGTCATTCACTTCGACATCCCAGCGATTAAAATTCTCGCCAGTCACCACATACACCACGGCTTTAAATTGATACTTGTTGAGCAGCGGCAGTAACAATTCATAGTTATCGCGATAGCCATCATCCACGGTAATTATGATAAAACGCTTACCCGATTGTAAGCGATGAATAAATCCCTTCTCAGAGAGATCTTTGAAGGTCAGAGTTTCAAAGCCCATTTTTTTAAGCAACCGAAAATGTTTCTCAAGCTGCTGAACATGCAAATAAGTACCATGTACTCCTTTTTCGCTGTCATCACGGATAAAGCGGTGGTACATGATGATGGGAACTTCTCGCTGTAACTTTTTGACGTAAACCGTTTGATAAAGGCTTTCAAGCTCATTCACAATCACTTGTAAATCATAGTTAAGCTTGATCTGTTCAGTGATCTCTTGAGCGCAGTGTGGTTGACTTAGGCCTTGCTCAATTAAAGCGGGGAGCTGCTGGAAATCAATCGCCAGATCTTGTGGGCCGATATCGCCAAAATTGGTTGCCATGGCTTGGTTTAGATTATCCAATTCGATAATGCCCACACAGCTTGATTCACCAATCGCAAGGGTCGGGCGGCCACACAGTAGTGCTTCCATAGCGACTCGTCCTGCACCAATCACCAAATCTGATTGAGCTATGACCTGTTCAACGTTAGCGCTGTAGCCGGGAAATAAGACTTTATCTTGCAGTGCGCTAAAACGCTCGGTCAATGGTGTTCCCGTGATAACTTGAACTTGGTAGCGGTCGAGGTCTAAACACTCGGTTAGCAACCTATAGCAAAGTTCACCTTTAGGGCCACTGAGTCTGCCAATGATAGAGATAACCGGCTTAGGATTATTGGGTGCAGAGCTACGTTTAAAGGTACTTGTTTCTATCCCATTACGGCTTACGTGCAGTTGGCTCTCTGGTACATCGAGATCTTTGATTAATTGATCTCGTATTGCTTCGCAAACCGGGAGCGCTTTATCTCCCATTGCATGGAATTTTTTGCGCGAAGCATGTACTGGTTGACGACCATGGACCGTGGTCACCATTGGAGTATTAGTCAACTGGCAGGCAATATGGCAACTCCAGCTTGACGCTCGTGAGTGAGCATGGACTAACTGGATCTGATGTTTCTTGATTAGGTAAACCAGATAGGCGACATGCCAAAAGCGCCGCGGGATGCTGCGTTTATTAAAGCGCAGTTTAAAAAACAGGCCATCGTGAGCTTTGGTGAGCGTATCGGAAACATAAAATACCTGATGGCCACGTCGAGTGAGCTCATTACCTACACTAGTGGCGTACACCTCGGCTCCCGTTACTTCGAGTTGGGATAGGGCCATCAAAATATTCATCTAAACTCCAATTTCCACATTTGCTAATACACTCCTTACAGGGCTAATTCTATTTGTTCCTCCCCCTTTAAGGGGGAGGTTAGGAAGGGGTTTAAGGGTTTTCCTTACTTACGATTAATCAGCGCCATATATTCAGCGACACCTTCAGCCACAGTTTTGAACTGTACATCACAGCCTGCGGCACGAAGTTTGGTAAGGTCAGCCTCAGTGAACTCTTGGTAAGCACCTTTAAGATGGTCTGGGAATGGAATGGTTTCGACTTCGCCGCGACCATGGAATGCGAGCACCGCTTTCGCCACTTCGTTGAACGATTCCGCTTTACCAGTACCACAGTTAAAAATGCCGGATACGCCATGATCTAAAAACCACAAATTGACCGCAGCGACATCGCCGACATACACGAAATCACGTTTGAAGTGCTCACTACCAGCAAACAGTTTCGGATTTTCACCCGCGTTCATTTGATTGTTCAAATGAAAGGCAACCGAAGCCATCGAGCCTTTATGCTGCTCACGAGGACCGTATACGTTGAAGTAACGAAACCCCGTTATTTGCGATAAGGTATCACCGTGTTGTTCCGCATCTAGCCATAGGCGGCGCACATAGTTATCAAATTGCTGTTTCGAGTAACCGTAAACGTTGAGCGCACCTTCGTATTGCGGCTCTTCAATAAAGGTATCGGTTTCACCATAAGTGGCTGCCGAAGAAGCATACAGGAAGGGAATTTCACGATCTAAACAGTAGTGCAGCAGCTCTTTAGAGTATTCATAGTTGTTGAGCATGACATATTTGCCATCCCATTCAGTGGTGGCAGAGCAAGCTCCTTCATGGAAAATGGCGTCAATGGGCCCGAAATCATCACCGGCCATGATCTGAGCTAGGAAGTCATCTCTATCCATATAGTCAGCGATCTGTAGGTCAACCAGATTTTTGAACTTACGACCATTTTTCAGATGATCGACGACCAGAATGTCTGTGATACCGCGCTCATTAAGCGCTTTGATAATGTTGCTGCCAATCATGCCAGCGCCGCCAGTTACGATAATCATTATGAATTCCTATAGATGCGAACAGTTGCACGCATTATAGCCCGTCATTTTCTTACTGTAATCACAAAATCTAAGCTCCGCCTTTTGAGGACTCGCCCTGTTAGGGGTTTTGGTTTAAACTCCGTGGCAAAACGCATGTTGTATAACGCTATTAGGAGCGAGACCTAAGGGCGGTAGCGTGTCAAAAAATTGTACATATATACTGCAGGAGCAATCTGTGAGTTCATTAGCCAATACCTCTCCCGTTCAGCCGCCACAATACCCACATTATGCTTATCCGGCTAATGAGGAAATTGATTTAAAAGAGCTTTTTTCAGCCCTATGGCAAGGAAAGTGGCTAATCGTTATGACCACATTATTTTGCAGTGTGATCGCCATAGGTTATGCATTAACCGCCCAAGAGTGGTGGAGTGCCAAAGCAACTGTTAGCCAACCGCAATTGCAAGGTATTGCTAGCTACCAACATGCGGTAAAGCGTTATCAACCGCTGTTTGATGTGTATCAAGAAGATGGCACCATTATTGTCAGTAATGCATTAGATAGCTTGATTGACCCTAAGCTCATTTTTCAGCAATTTATCCAAACGTTTAATGCTAACGGCACCAAGCGCCGCTTTATGCAAACCAACCCTACGTTTTTAACTTTGCAAAAGCAGATGCTGGGCCAAACCGATGATCTGGAAGTTATGCAGACGCTGTACGAAGGGTGGTTTGAGCGCATTCAAGCTTCTGCGGTAGATAAAAAAGCCAACGATATATTTACGCTAAGCTTTCAGTCGGTAGATAAAGCCAGCAGCTTAACCTTACTTAATGACTATATTCAGTTTGTAAATCAAACCCTCAATCAGCAGCTCAATGATGATTTAATTAGTACCTTGGCAACCAAAAATGGCGAACTGATACAGCAACAGAAAAACCTACTGCAACAAGCAAAATTGCGTTTACAAGTTGAGTTAGAGCGTACCCAATATGCGTTAAACATTACTGAGGCGGCTGATATTAAACAGCCAGTACAAAATTTAGGTGAACAAGAACTTTTCTCTATTAATATTGGCAGCCGTGCCTTAAAAGCTAAGGTGGATGCCTTAAAATCCATCAAAGATTTGAGTGTATTTGAGCCAAGACTGGCGATTTTACAAAGTAAACTGAGCCAATTTGATTTGGAAACGTTGAGTGCAGAAGCGAAGTGGTCAGTAAACGGTTTTTACTATTTAGACCAACCGGAACAACCATTAACTAGAGATAAGCCTAAGCGTGCTTTAATTGTAGTACTGGGTGGAATGCTCGGTGGAATGTTGGGTGTGGCGATGGTGTTAGTGAGGTTTGCGTTTAGAAGAGATGACTAAAAATTCGAGTCATCAGTATCTATTAGGAATGGTTGAAGTAAAACCTAGATTTAACAAGAGATGGCGAAGATGCGGCTGTCTCAAAATGGACCAAAATTTTCTCAGTGGTGGAAGAGTGCTGAGATAAAAAGTAGCAAATTAGAGTGATTAAGATGATAAAAAATAGAAAAATTCGAATAGCAGTCGTTGGTTGTGGGCGTATTTCAAAAAACCATTTTGGCTCAATTGAACAATTCGATTCAGAGTATCAACTGGTCGCAATTTGCGATAACGATCCACAAGTGCTCGCTGAACATGTCGAGCGCCATCAAGTGCCCGGCTATCTTTCAATTGATGAATTACTTGAATCTGAACAACTCGATCTTGTTACTTTGTGTACCCCAAGCGGAGTCCATGCTTCACAAACAATTAAAGCTGCGAAAGCGGGTGTACATGTGATTACCGAAAAACCGATGGCGACCAAGTGGGGAGATGGCCTAGCAATGGTTAAAGCGTGTGATGAAGCTGGGGTGCGTTTATTTGTGGTTAAACAAAACCGCCGTAACTCAACATTGCAATTGCTTAAGCGAGCCGTGTCTGAAAAGCGTTTTGGTAAAATCCATATGGTGCATTTAAATGTGTTTTGGACTCGACCTCAGGAATATTATGACCGCGCTGCTTGGTCTGGTACTTGGAATATGGATGGCGGTGCCTTTATGAATCAGGCGACTCATTATGTCGATTTAATGCACTGGTTAATTGGTCCTGTCGAGTCACTTCACGCTATGACTTCTACTCACCGAGATATCGAAGTCGAAGATACTGGTGTCGTTAATATTAAATGGCGTAATGGCGCACTCGGCTCAATGGCGGTCACTATGTGTACCTATCCTAATAACCTTGAAGGTTCCATCACTATCTTGGGCGAAAAAGGAACGGTACGTATCGGTGGCGTAGCGGTTAACGAAATTCAAGAATGGAAGTTTGCTGAATCAAAAGACTACGATCAGCAAATTGAACAAGCAAATTATCAAACGACTTCGGTATATGGTTTTGGTCACCCTCCTTATTTTAAAAACGTTGCCGATGTATTACGTGGAGAAGCGGAACCTGAGACCGACGGGCGTGAAGGTTTAAAATCACTCGAGTTATTGATCAGCATTTATCGCTCAGCTCGCGATCATAAAGAAATTGGTTTGCCATTGAATCTGTAATTACGAGTAAAGAAAAATGAAGTTAGAAAATTTAAATATTGGCATTATTGGTTTAGGTTATGTTGGTTTGCCGCTTGCTGTGGAGTTTGGTAAGAAGTTTAACACGGTAGGTTTTGATATTAATCAGAAAAGGGTCGCTGAATTACGCTCAGGCGTTGATTTAACCTTGGAATGTTCCGAAGAGGAACTGCGTAGTGCTCCATTGTTGAGTTACACTCACCAATTGCAAGAGATTAAAGATTGTAATTTTTATATTGTTACCGTACCAACCCCTATTACAGATGAAAAAACGCCTGATCTTAACCCACTAAAAAAAGCCTCTGAAGCGCTTGCGAAAGTTATCTCTCACGGGGATGTTGTCGTTTTCGAATCCACGGTCTATCCCGGTGCAACAGAGGAAGTATGCCTTCCTATTATCGAGAAAAATTCAGGTTTAGTGTTTAATCGCGATTTCTTTGCTGGTTATAGTCCAGAGCGAATTAACCCAGGAGATAAAGTGAATCGTTTAACTACGATCATGAAAATAACTTCTGGCTCTACGCCTGAAGTGGCTGATTTTGTTGATCAAGTATACGCTTCGATAGTCACTGCTGGAACTCATAAAGCCCCATCAATTAAGGTAGCAGAAGCCGCTAAAGTTATTGAAAATACCCAGCGTGATCTAAATATTGCTGTAATCAATGAGTTTGCCAAAATTTTTAACCGACTGGGGATTGATACTGAAGCTGTTTTAAAAGCAGCTGGCACAAAGTGGAACTTTTTGCATTTCAAGCCGGGGTTAGTTGGAGGTCACTGTATCAGTGTTGATCCTTACTACCTCACTCATAAAGCGCAAGAAGTTGGCTATCGACCAGAGGTGATTTTAGCTGGTCGTCGTATCAATGATGGTATGGGTGAGTATGTCGCTACTCAATTGGTTAAAGCGCTCGCTCGGAAAAAAATCCATATTGATGAAGCTAAAGTATTGATTATGGGTTTTACCTTTAAAGGTGATTGTCCTGATGTTCGTAATACCAAAATTATTGATATTGTTAACGAACTGCAAGATTTCAACATGTCAGTTGATGTATACGATAGCTGGGCCTCGAAAGAGGAAGTGAAGCATGAGTACGGTATTGAGTTAATTGATGAGCTGCGCGATGGTTACTACGATGCAATCGTACTGGCCGTGGATCATAGTCAAACCAAACAGATGGGTGCTGAAAAGTTACGTCGTTTAGGAAAAGAAAATCATGTGCTTTATGATGTCAAGCATGTATTAACAGTTAATGACTCTGATATACGTCTTTAATTTGATTCAACAACTATCGCTTTAAGCGTCAGCTGCATCTAGGAAATATAATGAGTAGATTCTTTAATAGGGAAATAAGTTTAAAAGAACTGAGTTCGATATCAGAAATATGTTCATTTGATAATAAAAAAATGAAATTCAGTGCAATAAGTGACGGCAATGTTGGAGGTGAGTCAACTATTTGTGCTTATGTTAAAGGAAAAAAACCACTAATGGTTGAGAATCAGCTGGTTATTGCAAGTCAGCCCATTGAAGGTTATAACGTGATAATTTCAGACAACCCCAAAAAGTTGCTGAATCAGATTATTGTGGAAATAAAAGATATAGTTGGATTTAAAGAAGACTACATAGGGAAAACTAACTTTAATAATGTGGTCGTTGGGCGAAATTGTGTAATAGAAGACAATGTTTTTATTGGTGCTGGTACAAGAATCGAGCACAATGTTGTATTGCACAGTGGCACTTATATTGGTGAAGGATGTATTGTCCGTTCGGGAAGTATAATTGGTGGTGAAGGATATGGTTTTAGTAAAGAAGAAGATGGCACACTAGTAAGAGAGAATTTTTTAGGTGACGTAATAATTGGCAACAATGTTGAAATAGGCTATGGGTGTGCAATTGTACGAGGATTAATTAATGATACTATTATCTCTGATGGAACAAAATTAGATAACTTAGTTCATATCGCTCATGATTGCAATATTGGACGTAATACAACGATTACTGCTGGTGTATCTCTATGTGGCCATGTCTCTATTGGTGAAAATTCCAGATTGGCTCCAAACTCTACAGTGAAACAAAGAATCCATATTGGAAAAAATTGTACTATTGGGCTAGGAGCTGTAGTACTAAAGAATGTACCAGATGGTGATGTAATGATTGGAAATCCTGCATTATCATTAACAAGAAAGAGACGTTGATAATGAACTTTATTGATTTGTTTACACAGCAGACTCGAATTAAAAATAAAATTGATGCAGGTATACAAAAAGTGCTCGCTCATGGTCAATATATTCTTGGTCCAGAAGTTGCTGAGTTAGAAGAAAAACTCGCTGCGTTTACCGGTGCTAAGCATTGCATCACAGTGGCGAATGGTACTGATGCTCTGCAAATCGCCCAAATGGCGCTCGGAATTGGCCCTGGTGATGAAGTGATAACCCCCGGCTTTACTTATATCGCTACCGCAGAAACCGTCGCCCTTTTAAGGGCTAAACCAGTTTATGTTGATGTCTGCCCGAAAACTTACAATTTAGACCCGGCTAAACTAGAAGCGTCTATTACGCCAAGAACCAAAGCAATTATTCCAGTAAGTTTGTATGGTCAATGTGCTGACTTTGATGCAATTAATACGATTGCCGCCAAGTATGGCATACCAGTGATTGAAGACTCTGCGCAAAGTTTTGGGGCCAGCTACAAAGGTAAAAAATCGTGCAATTTAAGCACCATTGCCTGTACCAGTTTTTTTCCCACTAAGCCATTAGGCTGCTATGGTGATGGCGGTGCTATTTTCACTAATGATGATGAACTGGCCCTTGTTATGCGCCAAATTGCTCGTCACGGACAGGATCGTCGCTACCATCATATTCGTGTTGGGGTAAACAGCCGTTTAGATACTCTACAAGCCGCAATTTTATTACCAAAACTTGAGATTCTGGATGAAGAAATCGAGCTGCGAAATCAGGTGGCCAATACCTATACTCGTTTATTAAATAAGGCTGGTATTCTCTCAACCCCATTTGTGGAAGCACATCATATCTCGGCTTGGGCGCAATATACCATCCGTGTTAAAAATAGGGCTGAAATTCAGCACAAGCTGCAAGAGGCTGGCATTCCAACTGCGGTCCATTATCCTATTCCGTTAAATAAACAACCTGCGGTTGCTGATAGCAGTATTCAATTGCCGATAGGCGATGAAATTGCAGAAGAAGTGATGAGTTTACCTATGCATCCTTATTTGACTGAGCAAGAGATTCAAAGTGTGGTAAAGGCATTAATATTATGAAATTACTTGTGACTGGAGGGGCTGGTTTTATTGGCTCAGCAGTTGTGCGCCATATTATTAAAAAGACTCATGATAGTGTGGTTAACATAGATAAATTGACCTATGCTGGTAACTTGGAATCATTAAGTGATATTGATGGACATGATCGTTACTTTTTTGAGCAGGTTGATATTTGTAATCGTGCAGAGCTTGACCGAGTGTTTGCAGAGCATCAACCTGATGCTGTGATGCACTTAGCGGCAGAATCACACGTCGATCGTTCGATTGATGGCCCATCTACTTTTATTGAAACCAATATTGTTGGTACTTACAATCTGCTTGAAGCAGCACGTGCTTATTGGATTAATCTAGACGATAATCGCAAAGCGAGTTTTCGTTTTCACCATATATCAACGGATGAAGTATATGGTGACCTGGAGGGCACTGACGACCTATTTACTGAAATAACCGCATATTCACCCTCTTCTCCTTATTCCGCCTCTAAGGCATCGAGTGATCACTTAGTACGAGCGTGGTTACGTACTTATGGTTTACCAACGATAGTAACTAATTGCTCAAATAATTATGGCCCTTATCAATTTCCAGAAAAACTGATCCCATTGATGATTTTGAATGCGCTTGAGGGAAAGTTTTTACCAGTTTATGGCGATGGCTTGCAGATCCGTGATTGGTTATTTGTTGAAGATCATGCGCGTGCACTTTATCAAGTCATAAATGAGGGAGCGGTAGGTGAAACCTACAATATTGGCGGCCATAACGAAAAAACCAATATTGATGTGGTGAAAACGATTTGCTCTCTACTTGAAGAGTTAGCACCTAACAAGCCTACCGGTGTTACTTATTACAAAGATTTGATCACCTATGTAAAAGACCGCCCAGGACACGATATACGTTATGCCATTGATGCAAGCAAAATTGAACGAGAACTGGGCTGGACACCACAAGAAACCTTTGAATCAGGTATTCGTAAAACAGTGCAATGGTATTTGAATAACCGAGAATGGTGGAGTCGAGTATTAGATGGTTCCTACTCTCGTCAGCGTCTCGGGGCAAATTAACTCATCGCATTTTTAAATTTTTGGTCCTCTGTTCTCATTTTGCCTAAAATCTAGAATTTAGGACCTAGAAACCTAGGGCTTATATAATGAAAGGTATTATTCTTGCGGGTGGTTCTGGCACGCGCCTGTATCCCATCACTATGGGAGTCTCTAAACAGCTACTACCCGTTTATGATAAACCGATGATCTACTATCCACTATCGGTGTTAATGCTAGCCGGTATTCGCGAAATTTTGATTATCACCACCCCAGAGGATCAAGCCAGTTTCCAGCGTCTACTTGGGGATGGCAGTCAGTTTGGTATTTCCCTTGAATACGCACAGCAGGAGTCACCTGACGGTCTTGCTCAAGCCTTTATTATCGGTGAAGCATTTATTGGTGATTCCTCAGTCTGTTTAGTATTAGGTGATAATATTTTTTGGGGACAAGGTTTCCGACCTAAATTACAACAAGCGGTTGCTAATGCAAATAATGGTCAAGGGGCAACGGTATTTGGCTACCAAGTTAAAGATCCAGAGCGTTTTGGTGTGGTCGAGTTTGATGATAATCAGCGCGTTATTTCTATTGAAGAAAAACCAAGCCAACCGAAAAGCAATTTTGCTGTCACTGGACTGTATTTTTACGATAATCAAGTAGTAAAACTGGCCAAAGAGGTTCAGCCCTCAGCGCGTGGTGAGCTAGAAATTACTTGCCTCAATGAAATGTACTTAAAACGTAATCAACTCAATGTGGAACTGCTCGGTCGTGGCTATGCTTGGCTGGATACTGGCACTCATGAAAGTTTGTTAGAAGCTTCGCAGTTTGTTGAAACGATTGAAAAACGCCAAGGCTATAAAGTGGCATGTCTAGAAGAGATTGCCTTTAATAATGGTTGGTTAAATCAATGTCAGATTTATTCACAGGGACAATTGCTGAGTAAAAATAGCTATGGCCAATATCTATTAAACCTGGTTAAATAAATGAGCAATAAATTTCTTCATATCGGCACAAATGGTAATTTTATAAAATCGTTTATTGAATTTATAAAAGAAGAATTTGATTTTAACGAACACTATTTTTTGATTACATCGGATAATAATAACCCTATCTATTCAAATGCCACATATTCACCCAGGACTGTGTTTTCAAGGTTGAAATATTATTTTGAAGCTATTATAAGAATGCATCAAGCAAAAAAAATAGTCTTACATGGGATTTTCGATATAAAATTAAATTTTATATTATTTTTGATGCCATGGCTTCTTAAAAAATGTCACTGGGTGATATGGGGCGGGGATCTTTATATTCATGTATTAGGTGAGAAAAACTTGAGGTGGAAATTCAATGAATTTATTAGAGGGCCTGTGATTAGGAATATGGGGTATCTTTTAACCTATATTCCCGGTGATGTTAATCTTGCAAGAGAATGCTATCGTGCGAAAGGTTATTTCAAAGAGTGTTTGATGTATACTAGTAACATAATTGATCCACAGGTTATTGGAAACGAAATTAAACAAAGTGAAATAAAAAAAGATTCATCGGTTAGTATTTTGGTCGGCAATTCGGCAGACCCTAGTAATCATCATATAGAAACATTCAAGAAACTATTGCCTTATAAGGATGAGAATATAAGAATATTTGCACCACTATCATATGGTGATGATATATATGCAAATGAAATAATTGAGAAAGGTAAGGAATGGTTTGGTGATAAGTTTTTTCCCATTACATCGATTATGGAGAAAAGTGAATATTTGAAATTTTTAAATACGATAGATATTGCTATTTTTAATCATAAACGTCAGCAAGCTATGGGTAATACGATTACATTGCTCGGTATGGGTAAAACGGTTTATATTCGTACTGATGTTACTCAGTGGGATTTTTTCAAAAATAAGAGAATTACCTGTTTAAATATCGAAGATTTTGATATTAAACTTATTTCTAAACAACAGGTAGATGAAAATATAATAAACTGTATGAGTTATTTTAATAAAGAAAATCTTGTTGAGCAATACACTGGGGTTTTTAACGATGCCTAAGTTTGGTTTTTATTTAATGGGTGAAAAGGGCTATAATTCGCTACTTAAGTTATTAGATCACGTAGATGCATCTAATATATCATTTGTAGTCACTGCTCGTGATTTAAATGTGAAAAAAGATTTTTATTGTGAAATATTCAGTCTCTGTGAAGAATGGAATGTTTTATGCTTTGATCGCTCATCATCAATCGTTTTAGATGCGGATTATTTTTTTGCCATTAGTTGGCGTTGGTTGATAAAGAGTCATGAAAATCTTATTGTCTTTCATGACTCTTTATTGCCAAAATATCGTGGTTTTGCGCCATTGGTTAATGCGCTTGTTAATGGTGAAAATAATATTGGTGTGACCGCATTATTTGCAGATGGGAAATATGATACCGGTGGTATTATTTCTCAATTATCTATCAGTGTTGAGTATCCAATTAAAATACAAGATGCAATTCAGAAAGTTTCATGCTTGTATTCTGAATTGCTTATTAATATAGTTAAGTGTATTTTAAATAACAGCACATTAGTTTGCCATGTCCAGGATGAATCACAAGCCACATATAGTCCATGGCGTGATGAAAATGATTATTTTATTAATTGGTATGATAGTTCTGAAAAAATATCCCGTTTTGTTGATGCCACAGGCTATCCATACCTAGGTTCTAAAACGAAAATAGATGCTGATGTGATCAACATTAGTGAAGTTTCAGTTGTTCAGGATGTGGTTGTAGAAAACAGAAGTAATCATATTGGGAAAGTGTTATTTATCGATAATGATTGTCCAGTTGTCATTTGTGGCTCTGGTTTATTGAAAATAACAGCTATGTCTGATAGTAATGGTAGATCTTTGATTGGTGAAATACCATTCAGGACAAGATTTGGTAAATAATTATGAGTATCTTATTTAATCATCCTCCAGTCACAGGTAATGAAACAAAATATATTTTTGAGGCAATGTCCAGCTCAAAACTATCCGGTGATGGACACTTTGGTCAAAAATGTCAAAAATGGTTTGAAGAAAATCTGCCTTGCAAAAAAGCGTTACTAACTCCGTCTTGTACGGCAGCATTAGAACTGGCGGCTCTGTTGATTGATATTCAGCCTGGTGATGAAGTCATTATGCCGAGCTATACCTTCGTCAGTACCGCAAATGCATTTGTTTTACGTGGTGCGAAAATTGTATTTGTTGATATTCGTCCAGATACGATGAATATCGATGAGCAGTTAATCGAAGCGGCCATTACCGAAAAAACACGTGCCATCGTTCCTGTCCATTACGCGGGTGTAGCCTGTGAAATGGATACCATCATGGATATTGCCAAGCGTCATAACCTATATGTTATCGAAGATGCTGCACAAGGTATGATGAGTACCTATAAAGGTAAGGCGCTCGGTACTATTGGTCACTTAGGTGCATTTAGTTTTCATGAAACTAAAAATTATACCAGTGGCGGCGAGGGCGGTCTCCTCATTATAAATGATGCACAGTTTAAAGAACGTGCTGAAATTCTTCGTGAAAAAGGCACTAATCGTAGTCAGTTTTTCCGTGGCATGGTTGATAAGTATCAGTGGGTTGATGTAGGTAGCAGTTATCTGCCTAGTGAACTTCAGTCTGCTTTTCTTTGGGGGCAGCTAGAGTATGCTAATGCAATTAACACTAATCGTTTAGCAACCTGGCAGGGGTATTATGATGCTTTGTTACCATTACAAGAACAAGGTAATCTTATATTACCTATAATTCCAGTTGGTTGTGAGCATAATGCCCATATGTTTTATGTAAAAGTAAGAAATCTCGCTGAACGTACCGAACTAATTGAGTACTTAAAAGTTAATGATATCATGGCAGTGTTTCATTATGTACCATTACATACAGCCTCAGCGGGTAAGCAATTTTCAAGATTTCATGGCGGTGATATTTTTACTACCAGTGAAAGTGAAAGATTGATTCGATTGCCTATGTGGTACGGTATCTCTAACCATGAACAAAAACAAATTGTCTCTGCTATTCATCGATTTTATAAATAATGACGCCTAAAAAAATTGCATCCTTTGCTATTGGTCCGATCGGTGGAGCCTTGTTAGGGTTTATTACTTTACCTATTATCACGTGGTTTTTTACCCAGGAAGACGTTGGGCGCTTGTCTATGCTCACCATTGCGGTGAGCTTTAGTACCTTATTATTTCCTTTAGGTTTAGATCAAGCATACGTACGTGAATTTCATGAGTCAGGGAATAAGCCAAAACTTTTCAAAACGGTAGTTATGCCAGGTTTAATATTGTTAACCTTGGTATTAATCGTACTATTGATGTTGGATAATCAAATAGCAAAGAAATTGTTCAACATAAATAGCTTAACACTCAGTTTATTAGTCGCATTAGCTCTTTTGTCCGACTTCTTGTCACGTTTTTTTTCTCTTATCTTACGTATGAATGAAAAAGGTTTGGCTTTCTCTATTAGTCAGCTATTGCCCAAGATATTATTATTCCTAATAATTGGTGGATATATAATCTTTGATGTGGCAAAAGATTTTTACCACTTAGCTACAGCGATCGTTATTGGCTCCTTAAGTGTGTGTATCATTTTCTCATGGAACACTAGAGAAGACTGGATAAATGGATTAAAAGATAAAATTAGTATGGAATATTTAATTCAATTATTGAATTTTGGTTTTCCTCTTATCTTGGGTGGGATGGCATTTTGGGGCTTAACAGCAACAGACAAAATATTACTTAAAGAATTATCAAGTTTTGACGAAGTTGGTTTATATTCTGTTTCAGTAAGCTTTGCTGCTGCCGCTGCAATTTTTCAATCAGTGTTTTCAACGGTGTGGGCGCCGACAGTTTATAAGTGGGCAGCATCGGGTGAAGGGTTGGAAAATATTCATAAAGTTACTCGTTTTGTTTTACTTATAGTCGTGTTTCTATTTTCTTTAGGTGCATTATTTTCTTGGTTGGTTGTTTATATTCTCCCTGATAATTATAATCAAGTGCAATGGATTTTTATTCCTTGCTTAGCTTATCCTTTATTCTACACCTTATCAGAAACCACTGTAGTTGGCTTAGGTATTACACGTAGATCTGGTTTATCTTTATTGGCAGCTTGCCTTGCTTTTCTCGTTAACCTTATAGGTAATTGGCTTTTAATTCCTGTTTGGGGAGCCAAGGGGGCTGCTATTAGTACAAGCATAGCATTTTGGTTATTCTTCCTGTTACGAACCGAATTTGCAGTTTATGCATGGAAACCTATTCCACGTTTTTCTCTCTATAGCTATACATTTATTGTTCTATCGTTAGCTACTTTTAGTTGTTTACAAGGTTATATGACACCGGAGTTGCATTATACTTTTTGGACTGTGGTTGTTTTTAGTCTTCCATTTTTCTTTAAAGAAGAGTGTTTTTTAATAAAGCAGTGGTTAAAAGAAAATAATATTTTTTAATAATTCCCCCTGGTTTCATGGAGAACCAAGGAAACCGCATGAAGGTCGTTGATATATAAGGGCTGCGGTGATGCATAGAATTAGTAACCAATGCTTCCTTAATCTCAGTTTTTTGATGTAACCCGATGAAATTTAAGATCACCTTGTAGATCATTTCAGTTGTTTTGTAATTGCTCCTAGCAATATAGGAGCCTAAATATGAGCGAGTTAATCAACCCATTTATGCATTTCCAAATCATTAAAGACTATCGACAAGAAAGCAAAGTAGAACACAAATTATCAGACATTATTTTGCTGACAATTTGTGGTGTCTTGTCGGGCCACGATGTCTGGGATGGCATTATCGATTTTGGTCATGCTCGCTTAGATTTCCTTAAACGATATGGTCACTTTGAAGCTGGAATTCCTTCTGCGGATATGCTGTCTCGTGTGATGGGTATGATTAATCCTGTCGCTTTGCAAAGAAGCTTCATTGCCTGGATGAAGGACTGCCATACACTGACGGATGGTGAAGTGATTGCCATCGACGGTAAAACATTACGCGGCTCTTATGACCGCTCGAAAGGCAAAGGAACGATCCATATGGTGAACGCTTTTGCTACAGCAAATGTAATGAGCATTGGACAACTGAAGGTTGATTCTAAGAGTAACGAGATTACCGCGATCCCTAAGCTACTAGACTTGCTAGATGTAAAAGGCTGCTTGATTACGATTGATGCCATGGGCTGCCAAAAGAACATAGCGCAGAAAATCCGTGATAAAGAAGCGGATTATTTATTGGCGGTCAAAGGCAATCAGGGAATGCTTGAGCAAGCTTTTGATGATTATTTTCGAATGGACATGCTTCAAGACTTCGACGGTAGTTCTTATAGTACTCAAGAAAAAAGTCACGGAAGAGAAGAATAGAAACGAGAGTGGCTTTAGTGAATCGCGATTTGTCGGTTTTGGGTGATATTGAACATGAATGGCCTGGGCTTAAATCAATGGGCATCGTGGCTTCAATTCGACAAGAATCGGCAGTAGCAACAGAGCAAGATGTGAGTATTCGTTACTCATATGCTCTAAAGAATTGGAAGCTCAAACGTTACTTGAAGCGACTCGTTCTCACTGGGGTGTAGAGGTCATGCATTGGTCACTTGGTGCTGCATTTTGTGAGGACAATTCGCGTATTAGAGCGGACGATCGAGCAGAGGCTTTTGCAAGGATCAGGCAGATATGTTTGAACCTATTAAAGAGCGAAACCACGTTTAAAGGTGGTATCAAACGTAAACGGATGAACTGCGCAATGGACGAAAAGTACCTAAGTAAGGTTTTTGAAAGCCTTACGTGACGGTGATGTTCATGCGGTTTCCGTGGCAGTTACACAGAATTATTTACAGGATCTGATTTTGGGGTATAAATTTAAATTGAGTCGTTTAATCGCTTATGTTGTAGCGATTGCCATTTCTTTGTTGCTATCATTTTGTGTCTCTCAGTCAAATTTTCATAATCGTGCTGATAATGATCTGCCTGCTTATGAGAACTTCTATTATTGTTTAAAGGTTGAGTCTGTAGATACCTGTAGGCTATTGATCTCTTCTAATTATGAGTATGCATTCTATTGGTTATTTGGCTTAATTTCTTTCACTGGGCTTAGCTTTTCTTTGTTTCTTTTCCTTTTATCATTTCTGATATATTCAATGTTGTTGTTTTTTGTGATTAGGTTGTCTTCCAAATCATTTAATTTATTTTTGTTTTCTCTGTTGTTTTTGCTGGTTGATTTTAGATTTTATGATTATGGTTTTAACATACTGAGGCATGGTTTCGCTTCTGTAATGATGATGTTTGCAACGCTGTTTTATATATTGAATTCGTCGAAATTTAGATATGCTTTTCTTTTTTCTCCAGTTTTTTTTCACCTGAGTGCAGTTGCTCAGTTAGTATTGATTTTGCGCACAAAATTGCTCTATTCTCGTGTCTTCTGGTTTTTTCTTATTTTGATTTTGTATTTGCTTGGCCAGTATTTGCCAAATGTGTTATCACATCTTTCCGGTCTTGATTACGTAGGAGATAAGCTTTCTTATTACATAGAAGGGCATCGTAATCAAGACTGGTTGCCATTACAGTATATGTTAGTACTTGTATTGTCACTTTTGTTTGATATTAAAAATTCGACGTATTTGATTGTTAGACAGGTTTTTCTTGTATTGGTTGCTATCAGCATGGTTTTTATATCCACAGGTATGAGTTATAGGTTTATAGCATTCTCTATGCCATTCGCCGCGATATTGATTACATATCATATTTCTTATTTTATTGATTTGTTTGATCGAAGAAATAGATTTTTAATTTTATTAGGCCTGTCGATGTGCTTTACACTTTATGCGGTATTGTATTTTTATAAATATAATGAATTTATACTTGGTGGTTTAATATGAAGCTGAAAATAATACACGTCTGTCTTGCCTCTCATTATACCGAAGGTATGACTTATCAAGATAACCAGCTTGCGGATCAAAACGCATCGGATGGGCATGAGGTTGTCGTTATTTCCGACTGTTTTCGTTATAAAGGACATGCACTTGAAAAAATAGAACCTGAAGATATTATCCTTTCTTCCGGTGTCAGGTTGGTTAGGATGGAATACGACAATATTGTAAATGATTTTATATCGTCTAAGATAAGGAAAGTCTCTAAGCTTGAAAGCTTTTTATATGACTTCAAGCCCGATGTTATTTTGTTTCATGGTGTTGCAGGTTATGAAATGTTAACGGTATCTAAATATAAACAGGATAATCCGTTAGTAAAGTTGTACATAGATAGTCATGAGGATTATCATAATTCGGGAACTATTTGGCTGTCTCGATTTTTTCAATATAAAGTCTTTAATCGTTGGATAGTTAGAAATATTAGAAAGAATGTAGATAAATTTTTATACTTGTCTTATGAAAGTCGAGATTTTTGTCAAGAAATCTATGGGCTTAAAAATGAGGAGATGGAATTTTATCCGTTGGGCGGAAATATTATTGATTCAGATGTTAAATATCAGTTTAGAACGGAAGTTAGACAGCAATTATATTTGTCAAAAGAGGATATACTTATTGTCCATTCAGGAAAGTTTGCAAAAGAGAAAAGAACATCTGAGTTATTATTATCTTTTCTTTCTGTACCCGGAGATAATTTAAAATTAGTTTTGATCGGTTCTATTTCTGAAGATATGCAGTCAATTCTTCAACCATTAATAGCAGCGGATGATCGTGTCACTTTTGTGGGATGGATGAATTCTGAGCAACTTGTAAAATATTTGTCAGCGGCTGATTTATATGTTCAACCTGGTTCGCAATCCGCCACTATGCAAAATGCGATCTGTTGTGGTACTCCAGTTGCATTATTTCCTTATGAAAGTCATAAACCTTACGTCTCCGGTAATGGCTTATTTATAGAAAATGAATCTGATTATATCGATATGTTTACAGCACTCGCGAATAATAAATTCGACTTACTAACAATGAGTCAGTCAAGTTATACTATTGCACATAAATTGCTTGACTATAAAAGACTTGCTGAAAGGTTGTATTGTTGATGAAAGTTTTACTAATAGATGTCAATTATCGACATTCAAGTACAGGTAAAATAGTTCATGATCTTGCTCATGAGCTTTTGAGTGCTAACCACCAAGCGAAAGTACTTTTTGGTCGTGGTGAGAAAATCGATAACTCTATAGCACGTCGAGTTTCATCTGTATGGGAGGTCTATTTTCATGCTTTTATGACCAGATTGACAGGTTTGACCGGCATATTCTCTTATTTTTCTACTCGTTCAGTAATACGAGAAATAGAAAAATTCCAACCAGATATTGTTCATCTACATGAGCTACATGGTTATTATTTAAATTATTCAAAGGTGATTGATTTTCTTAAGAAAAATAAGATTTCTGTCATTTGGACATTTCATTGTGAGTTTGCCTACACAGGGAAGTGTGGACATGCCTATGATTGTGATAAGTGGAGGACTGAATGTTCATCTTGTCCACAAATTAAAGAATACCCTGCATCTATGCATTTTGACTTTACACGTCATATGTTTAATAAAAAGAAAAATGATTTCTTAGGTTTTAAGTATTTAACAATCGTAACTCCATCTAACTGGCTTGCAAGAAGAGTTAAGCAGTCATTTTTATCATCATTCGATGTTAGAGTTATTCATAACGGTATTAATACAGATACAGTTTTCTATCCTCGAAGTTTTTCCAATAGTGATAAGAGTCAGAAAATAATACTCGCGGTTGCTCCTGATATTATGTCAGAACGTAAGGGGGGGAAGTGGGTCTTAGAACTTGCTAAGCGTTTTGATAAAAACGTTAAATTTATTATTGTCGGAGTTATTGAAACTTTTGTTGATGTGCCAAGCAATGTTGCCCTTATTCAAAGAACTAATAATCAGGATGAACTAGCCAATTATTACTCGCAGGCAGACTTGTTTTTAATTTGTAGTAAGCGGGAAAATTTTCCTACAACATGTTTAGAGGCCATTTCTTGCGGGACTCCCGTTATAGGGTTTGACGAAGGAGGGACTGCAGAAACTGCTCCTGGAAAGCTGGGGTATTTTTCAGAGTTTGGTGATCTCGACTCGCTTGAAATAGCTATAAGGGACTATTTCTCTGGTGACTCTCCCATCGACGCATCTCTATGTAGGCCCTATGCCGAAAATAATTACAGCAAGCAAGCTATGTGTAGTGCATATATAAATCTGTACAATCAAGTTTTAAAAGAAAGAGAATATAATGAACATTAAAACAGTCTGTTCGAACTGCATTATGGACACTAGCGACCCGATGATTACTTTTGATGATGCTGGTGTGTGTAATTATTGTAGTAATTTTCATAGTTCAATTAAACCGTCATGGGATTTAAGTTTAAAAAATCCCCATGATTTACAACGTATGGCTGATCTTATTCGTAAAGATTCGGTTGGAAAGGACTTCGATTGTATCATTGGTTTATCTGGTGGTTTGGATAGCTCGTTTGCAGCGTATATTGCTGTAAAGCACATGGGGTTACGTCCATTACTTTTTCATGTCGATGCGGGTTGGAATACAGACCAAGCAGTAGGTAACATTGAAAAATTAGTTGATGGGCTTGGATTGGACCTTTACACAGAGGTTGTCAATTGGGATGAGATGCGTCGATTACAAGTCGCATTTCTGCGTGCTGGTATACCAGATCAAGATCTAGTTCAAGATGCAGCTTTCTTTTCTGGTTTGTATAAATTCGCTCGACGACATGGAATTAAGCATATTATCACTGGTTCAAATTTCTCGACGGAATGTTGCCGTGAGCCTGAAGAGTGGGGCGGTTATCTTGGTATCGATAAGACGTTGTTCGGTGATATATGGTCAAGATTTGGTGAAGGTGAACTGAAAACCTTTCCCTTAACGGATATTCTTGTTTATAAGCTTTGTTATCAAAAAGTTCTTGGAATGAAAGTGCATCATCCTCTGAACTTAGTGCCGTATGTTAAGCAGGATGCAGAAGATGAGTTAGAGCGCTTATTTGGTTGGAAGCGTTTCAAACATAAGCACCATGAGTCACGATTTACGCGCTTTTATGAGGATTACTGGTTGCCTCGTCGTTTTGGTTTTGAAAAACGCAGGGCACACTTTTCTAGTTTAATCATGACGGGGCAAATGACTCGTGAAGATGCATTAGAGAGAATATCACGTCCGGAAATGGATGAGCATTTCTTAAAACAAGAATTTGAATATGTTGCTCACAAACTTGGTTTGACAGTTGATGAACTTCAACACTTATTTGATTTGCCGAAAAAAACGTATAGAGATTACAAAAACAAGCGTTGGCTTATTGGCTTTGGTACTAACGTGTTCCGTTGGTTAGGTTTAGAAAAGAGGTATTTTCGTTGATTCGACTCGTAGATTATGGGGTAGGGAATATCCAGGCATTTTTGACTCTTTTTAAACGCCTAGGAATTCAGGCTATGAGAGCAAGCTCTCCGGAAGAGATCCAAGATGCCACACGATTAATTCTTCCTGGAGTTGGGCACTTTGACCATGCAATGCAGAGGCTTAATGACTCAGGTCTGCGTACGGCATTGGAAGATGCTGTACTTGTTAAGCACATACCTATAATGGGTATTTGTGTTGGTATGCAAATGTTGGCCGACCGTTCGGAAGAAGGAAAATTATCTGGCTTAGGTTGGATTCCCGGAGAAGTAAAATCATTTGCTAACAATCCTCTTACTTCCGCTTTGCCAATGCCGCACATGGGATGGAATGATCTTCAGGTAAAACCTAATTCTCCCCTTTTTTCACAAGGCTTTGATTCTGATCCGCAATTTTATTTTTTACACTCATATTATTATGATGCGCTAGATAAAAATGATGTAGTTGCAACAGCAAATTATGGGATTGATTTCGATGTGGTGATCTCAAAAGGCCATATTCATGGTGTGCAATGTCATCCTGAGAAAAGCCATCACTGGGGTTCTCAGTTACTCAAAAATTTTGTAGAGAACTAATATATGCTCAGATCCAGAATTATTCCTTGTTTATTAGTTCATGATGGTGGATTAGTAAAAACACAAAATTTTAAAGATGCAAAATATGTTGGTGATCCGATCAACGCCGTTAAAATCTTCAATGAAAAAGAAGCAGACGAGCTGATGGTCTTAGATATCGATGCATCACTCTATGGTAAAGAGCCGGATTTTAATCTAATAGAAAAATTAGCAGCAGAATGCCGCATGCCTCTCTGTTATGGCGGTGGGATTAGTAACGCTCAACAAGCCTCTAGAATTATTGATATGGGGGTTGAAAAAGTAGCAGTAAGTTCTGCGGCTATTAATAACCCTCAGCTTTTAAGTGAAATTGCAGCTGCTGTTGGGCGTCAATCTGTTGTTGCTGTTCTTGATGTACGAAAAAAGAAAGGTTTTTTCTCTAAAGGGTACGAAGTTTGCACTCATAATGCTACTCGTACGGTGAAGCAAGATCCTTTGTCTTTGGCGGTATCTTTACAAGATGCTGGTGCTGGGGAAATTGTTTTTAATTTTGTCGATCTTGACGGCACTATGAATGGTTATGATATCGATTATGCAGAGTTACTTAAAACATCACTTAGTGTGCCTGTGACATTTTTAGGTGGCGCTGGTAGTTTGGACCATATTAGCCAGCTAATTAAAAGACTTGGTGTTATTGGTGCTGCGGCTGGTAGCCTTTTTGTTTTCAAAGGAAAATATCGTGCTGTATTGATTAATTACCCTACGCCAGAACAAAAAATGCAACTTTGTAGAGATGCGGCTAATAAATAACTTTAGAGGTTTAAGAATTGTTTAAAAATAAAACGTTATTGATTACTGGAGGAACGGGTTCTTTTGGCAATGCAGTATTGGACCGTTTTTTAAATACCCCAATCAAAGAAATTCGCATTTTTTCTCGTGATGAAAAGAAACAAGATGACATGCGTAAAAAATATAACAACTCTAAATTGAAGTTTTATATTGGTGATGTTCGCGATTATCAAAGTATTTTAAATGCAACACGTGGTGTTGATTATATTTATCATGCCGCAGCTCTTAAGCAAGTCCCATCTTGTGAATTTCATCCTATGGAAGCCGTGAAAACTAATGTTTTGGGAACTGAGAATGTGCTTGAAGCTGCCATTCAAAATGAAGTCAAACGAGTAGTCTGCTTAAGTACAGACAAGGCGGTTTATCCAATCAATGCTATGGGGATCTCCAAAGCTATGATGGAAAAGGTAATTGTTGCAAAGTCACGTAATGTTGACCCTGAGAAGACCGTTATTTCTGCAACTCGCTATGGCAACGTGATGGCCTCGCGTGGTTCAGTGATCCCACTATTTTTACGTCAAATTATTCACGATCAACCATTAACCGTAACTGATCCAAATATGACGCGTTTTATGATGACGCTCAATGATGCGGTTGATCTAGTTTTACATGCTTTTGAGCATGGCACTAATGGCGATATTTTTGTGCAAAAAGCGCCAGCTGCGACAATTGACGTTCTAGTGAAAGCATTGCTTCAAATTACAGGTAAGCCCAATCACCCCGTCAATATTATCGGAACTCGTCATGGTGAAAAGCTTTATGAAGCGCTTTGCAGTCGTGAGGAAATGTTTGTAGCTGAAGATCAGGATGAATATTATCGTATCCCTTCAGATAACCGTGATTTGAACTATTCAAAGTATAACGAAGAAGGTGAGACGGATCTTTCTCTAATTGAAGATTACAATTCACATAATACCGAGCGTTTAGATGTACAGGGTATGGTCAAGCTACTGCATAAGTTAGATTTTATTGCGGATATTGAAGCTGGTAGTGTCGTTGTACCGGAAGGTGTGTAATGAAGATTGTAGTGACAGGTGCGAAAGGGTTTATTGGAAAAAACCTTTGTATAATGCTTCGCGAGAATGGCTACACAGATATCATCGAAGTGGATCGTGAAACATCACAGGAGCAATTAGCAGAGACTCTTCGTTATGCTGATTTTGTTTACCACTTAGCTGGCATTAACCGGCCAAAAGATGAAGCTGAATTTCAGCAAGGCAATGCGGATTTAACCAACTTTATCGTAGAGCAGTTAACGCATAGTAATAAAAATGTGCCGTTGGTTGTTAGCTCATCTACGCAGGCCGAGCTAGATAATGCTTATGGATTGAGTAAGCGTCTAGCTGAACAAGTAGTTGAGCGATATGGGAAGGAAACGCAGTCATCCTACTTTATTTATCGCTTCCCAAACGTATTCGGTAAGTGGTGTCGCCCTAACTATAACTCGTTTGTTGCTACGTTTTGTTACAATACCCTTAACGATTTAGATATCACTATTCATGATCCTCATTCGCCAGTAACATTGGTCTACATTGATGATGTTTGTACCAATTTAATTGCTCTGCTTGAGGGGCAATCAGATAGCGGTTATAAGCGCGTATCACCAGAGTATCCAACAACGGTAGGTGAGGTTGCTAACTTATTACGTGCTTTTAAAGAGAGCAGAGGCAATCTAGTGACAGAAGATGTTGGAACAGGGCTCACTCGAGCGCTTTATTCTACATACCTCAGCTATATGACTCCAGAGCAATTTAGTTATTCAATACCAAGCTATGGTGATGAGCGTGGTGTTTTTAGCGAGATCATCAAAACTAAGCAGGCTGGGCAATTTTCATTCTTCACCGCCCATCCAGGTATTACACGTGGTGGTCATTACCACCATAGTAAAAATGAGAAGTTTTTAGTGCTCAAAGGGAAGGCTCGCTTTAAATTTGAGCATATCGCTACAGGCGAGCGTTATGAACTTTATACAGATTGTAGCTCTCCGGAAATTGTTGAAACAGTTCCTGGTTGGTCGCATGACATTACCAACATTGGTGATGATGAGATGATCGTGATGCTTTGGGCCAATGAGATTTTTGACCGTGAGGCTCCAGATACTTTTGCTCGCCCTTTGACCTAGACCAAGAGAAATTAAAGTGAAAAAACTCAAAGTAATGTCAGTTGTGGGCACTCGCCCTGAAATTATCCGCTTATCTCGCGTAATCGCTAAACTTGATGAGCACTGCGAGCATATTTTGGTCCATACAGGACAAAACTACGATTTTGAACTGAACGAAGTTTTCTTTAATGATCTTGGGGTACGTAAACCTGATTTTTTTCTCAACGCAGCGGGAAAAAATGCAGCAGAGACTATCGGCCAAGTGATAATTACAGTTGATCAAGTTCTGGAGAAAGTTAAGCCAGAGGCAATGTTAGTACTGGGTGATACCAACTCTTGTATCTCAGCAATTCCTGCTAAGCGCCGCAAAGTACCTATTTTCCATATGGAAGCAGGTAATCGTTGTTTTGATCAGCGAGTTCCTGAAGAAACCAATCGTCGAATCGTTGATCACACTGCTGATATCAATCTTACATACAGCACGATTGCGCGTGACTACTTGCTCGCTGAGGGCCTACCAGCTGATCGCGTTATCAAAACTGGTAGTCCTATGTTTGAAGTACTGAGCTATTATATGCCGCAAATCGATGGTTCAGATGTTCTTGCTCGTCTAGGTTTACAGAAAGGGCAATTTTTTGTTGTGAGTGCGCATCGTGAAGAGAATGTGGATTCTCCTAAACAGTTAGCAAAACTAGCGGAGACGTTAAATACTGTAGCTCAGCATTACAATTTACCCGTTATTGTTTCAACGCATCCTCGTACTCGCAATCGAATTGAAGCGCAGGGATTAGAGTTTCACCCTAATATTCAGTTACTCAAACCGCTTGGTTTTCATGATTACAACCATTTACAGAAAAATGCCAAAGTGGTGCTCTCTGATAGCGGCACGATCAATGAGGAATCCTCTATCATGAACTTTCCTGCACTAAATATGCGAGAGGCTCATGAGCGCCCAGAAGGAATGGAAGAAGCCTCAGTGATGATGGTTGGGCTTGGTGTTGAACGAGTTATGCAGGCTTTACAAATATTGGAGTTACAACCGTCAGGTAATGAACGCCTACTGCGCCAAGTGTATGATTACAGCATGCCGAATGTTTCGGACAAGGTAGTTCGGATTATTCATTCTTATACTGATTACGTGAAACGAGTAGTGTGGAAGGAATACTAAGTTGTGAAAATCGCTTTATTTCCAGATGATTATCTTCCGGAGAGTACGCTAGTGCACGCAAAAATGTTTCATGAGCTTGCACTTGAGTTTCAAAGGCTTGGGCATGATCCGATTATTATTACACCTAGCCATGGAAAGCAAACAAGACGCCTGGAAGTTGAGTTTATTGACGGTGTAGAGGTTTGGCGCTTTCGTAATCCACCGATGCGAGGTCATGGTAAGGTTAAGAGATTGATTAGTGAATCACTGCTATCATTTAATGCCTATATGGCCTTAAAAAATGCAAAGGATTTACAGTCATTTGATCTGTGTGTCAACTACTCTCCAACGATCTTCTTTGGTCCTTTGATGCATTGGTTTAAGAAAAAAGTTGGAACATTTAACTACCTAGTATTGAGGGACATGTTTCCACAATGGGTAATTGATGAAGGTATTATTTCAGCCAAATCACCAGTTACTTTCTATTTGCGCTTTTTTGAGAGACTAAACTATAACGCATCGAATTGTATTGGTTTGATGTCATCAGCAAATGTAGAGTATTTTTCCTCACTTAACCCTAAATATAACAATCTCCAAGTATTGAGAAACTGGGCAGAAATCAATCCCAAGAGTTATTCAACCACACTAATCAATATTAGAGAGAAATATAATTTAGGGGAAAAGGTTATCTACTTTTATGGTGGTAATATTGGACACGCTCAAGATATGTCCAATCTGTTGCGCTTAGTTAAGAAAATGATTATTTACCCACAGGCACATTTTTTATTTATAGGCCAAGGAGATGAGTTTTATCTAGTAAAAAAGATAAAAACAATTGAGAATCTTAATAATTTAACGCTTTTGCCTTCTATTAGCCAAGAGGCTTATAAAGAGGTTTTAACACAAGTAGATATTGGATTATTTTCATTAGCTAAAACGCACAAAGCTCACAATTTCCCAGGTAAATTACTTGGCTATATGCTTCAGTCTCTGCCAATTCTTGGGAGCGTGAATAAAGGTAATGATCTAATAGATTTTATTAACGGGGAAGGTGCAGGTTGGGCTTTCATCAATGGTGAGGACGACTCTTTGTTGAATGCTGCATTAAATTTACTCAATGATAGAGATCAACGTATCACAATGGGTCAGCGAGGTTTTGATGTGCTAAAAGCATATTTTTCTGTTGAGAAAGCTGCCCAACAAATAATCCATACAGTTACAAAAGATTAAATATGAAAATTTTACTAACAGGTGCTACTGGATTTGTCGGGCAACATATCTTTAAAGCTATTGATAAAAAATTTGCAACAGTTGTTCTTGGGCGTAAACGGTCGAATGATTATCTTGGAGAGTTCATTGAGTATGACCTTAAGAATACGCCTGATGAGGGATTAAACCTCCAGGGGATTGATGTGGTTATTCATTCGGCAGCAAGGGCTCATATTATGCATGATGCATCACTAGACCCCCAGGCTGAATATCTATTGGTTAACACAGAAGCAACCTTGACTTTAGCTAGATCTGCAGCTGAGTCAGGAGTAAAGCGTTTTATTTTTATCAGCTCGATAAAAGTGAATGGTGAATCTACCTCTGGAAGAATGCCATTTACCAGTTCAGATCAGCCTTGTACTAGCGATCACTATGGGCAATCAAAATTAGAGGCTGAAAATAGATTAAAAGAGTTAGCTGCGAAAACAGGGCTGGAGGTGGTAATTATTAGATCCACTTTAGTCTATGGGTTGGGTGTCAAAGCCAATTTCGCGTCACTTATGAAATTGGTCTCAAGAGGTATGCCACTGCCGTTTGGGTGTGTTACTCAAAATAAACGCAGTTTTGTTTCTATTAATAATCTGGTTGATTTAATTGTTACTTGTATTGATCACCCTAAAGCAGCAAATCAAGTTTTCTTAGTTTCTGATGATCATGATGTTTCGACTTCTGAAATGGTGCGTGAACTGGCTATTGCCCTAGGTAAACCCACTTGGCAGCTCCCAGTACCAATTTGGTGCTACAAGTTATTTGGGAAACTATTTGGTAAGTCAGATATCGTTGACAGGCTAACAGGATCATTACAAGTTGATATTTCTCATACAAAAGAAACACTAGGTTGGAAGCCTCCTCAGACTCTGCAGGAAGGTTTTAAACAAACAGCGCAAGCTTTCCTTCAAGCAAACAATAAATAATGGTAAAAATGATTCGCTTAATTGATTTTCTCGCTGCATTCTTTGGTTTGCTATTTCTATGGCCAGTATTATTAATTGTTACCATCATTGGTCTTTTTGATACTGGCTCACCGATTTTTGTTCAGGAGCGCGTCGGGCGTAACAAAAGACCGTTTAAGTTGGTTAAGTTTCGTACTATGTCGGTTAATACTCAATCAGTGGCTTCTCACTTGGCGAGTGCGAGCTCAATCACTAAGCTTGGTGCCTTTTTACGTAAAACTAAGCTTGATGAATTGCCTCAGCTCATTAACGTTCTGAAAGGTGAAATGAGTTTAGTCGGACCTCGTCCGAACCTTTTTAACCAAGAAGAGTTGATTATCGAACGTGATGCCTTGGGCGTTTATGATGTCCTTCCTGGGATCACTGGACTGGCTCAAATTCAAAATATTGATATGTCTACGCCAAGACTTCTAGCTCAAACCGACAAAAAGATGATTGATACACTGACATTGAAGGACTACTTTCGTTACATCCTCAAAACAGTGATGGGGAGTGGTGCTGGTGACGCAGTAAGTAAAAAATAGACTAATTACATAAGTGTGAAGCAATGATTATGGCTAGGCTGAACTTTATCTGGAATTTATCTCGGATGAATAAACGTATCATTAGTGTATTGGTTGATACTTTTTTCATCTTATTCTCGTTTTATTGTGCCTATTGGGTTCGTATAGGGAATATTCAATTTATTCAATCTGAAACGATTCCTTATCTGCTTGGTAGTGTGGTGATAGTAACGCTTTTCACGTTTGCACGGCTTGGGTTGTATCGAGCTATCTTACGTTACCTCACTTTCCATGCTCTTGCTGTGGTGAGTATTGGTACCCTGATTTCTGCTGCATCAGTCGCTATTGCCGCTTTCTACTTTGATGCGCCAGTGCCGCGATCTTTACCTATCATCTATGGCACCTTTTTGTGCCTGTTGTGTGGTGGATCGCGCCTAATTGTGCGTGTATTGGTTTCTGGGCTCAATGGCAAAGGTCGTAAAGTCGTGCTGATTTATGGTGCGGGCTCTGCTGGACGTCAACTTGCGATTGCTTTACGTAACTCAGAAAGCTACAAGGTGGCAGGGTTTATTGATAATGATAAAACCCTTGAGAACACAGTGATTATGGGGATGCAGGTACATGATGTTAGTCGTGCTGCGTACTTGGTTGAGAAATATGATGTTACCCAAATTTTACTTGCTGTGCCGAGCGCTTCGAGATCTCGTAGAAAGAAAATCCTCGAATCATTAATCAATCTGTCGGCGGAAGTGCTTACGGTTCCTGATATGAAGGATATCGTTGAGGGTAAGGCATCGATCGATCAACTGAAAGATGTGGCGATTGAAGACTTATTAGGGCGCGATCCAGTGACACCTCAGCAATGTTTAATGGAATCGAATATCTTAGGTAAGGTAGTTATGGTGACAGGGGCTGGCGGTTCTATCGGCTCAGAGCTCTGTCGTCAGATTGTGCGGCAAAAACCTAAAGCTCTGGTGCTGTTTGAGCTTTCTGAGTTTGGGTTATACCAAATCGATAGAGAGCTCAAACAACTGATGGAAGCCGAGGGGCTGCACGTTGAAATCATCCCGCTACTGGGGTCGGTACAGAGAATCAATCGCCTTGTAGTAACGATGAAAAGCTTCAAGGTGCAAACTGTGTATCATGCTGCTGCTTATAAACATGTACCTCTTGTTGAATACAATGTTGTTGAAGGGGTGCGAAATAACGTTTTTGGCACTTACTACGCTGCGCAGGCGGCCATTGAAGCAGGTGTTGAATCGTTCGTTCTGATTTCTACTGATAAAGCGGTGCGCCCGACCAATGTAATGGGAACCACCAAGCGTATGGCCGAACTGGGTTTGCAAGCGCTTGCGGAACAAGAAAACCGTAAAGCCAAAGGGACTCGCTTTTGTATGGTGCGTTTTGGTAATGTTTTGGGCTCATCGGGTTCTGTGGTTCCGCTGTTTAAACGTCAAATTGAGGCCGGCGGCCCAATTACGGTGACGCACCCTGACATTATTCGTTATTTCATGACCATCCCTGAAGCGGCGCAACTGGTGATCCAAGCCGGAGCTATGGGTAAAGGTGGGGATGTGTTTGTGCTTGATATGGGTGAGCCTGTGCGCATCACTGACCTCGCGGTTAACCTTATTCAGCTTTCTGGGCTGGAAGTGAAAGATGAGCAGCATCCTTATGGGGATATTGCTATTGAGTTCACAGGGTTAAGACCAGGTGAGAAGCTCTATGAAGAACTGCTGATTGGCGATAATGTTCAAAAAACGGCTCATGAGCGAATCATGACAGCCAATGAACGTTATTTACCTTTAGCGGAATTTGAACAGCATCTTAACGAGCTAGACAAAGCGTGTCATGCGTTTAACCATGAGCGTATCCGTGAGCTATTGCTTGAAGCGCCGACCGATTTTAATCCGACAGATGGCATTGGTGACTTAGTCTGGCAGCGTACGCAAGATAACCAAACTCAGCTTGAAAAACAGCTCGTGTATTAATGGTGTCGATTTAAGGTGAAAAACCGCGGTCTCTACCGCGGTTTTTTTATGCTTTCGATTCATGTTTGTTCGAAATCGGTATGATCCCATCGGTTGATTAATGTTCTCAGGAGTGGAAAACAACATGGAAGTGGTTCATCACGGAGGGAAGGCGAGTGTCACGGGTTCATGCCATGAATTGCGAGCCGATGGGCAAGCGCTGCTGATTGATTGCGGCTTGTTTCAAGGGGTGGATGAACGCCCGTTGGCGGTGGAGTTTGCGCTGGGGCATGTGGATGCTCTGATCTTAACCCATGCGCAC
The DNA here is from genome assembly GCF_019048845.1 of Vibrio mimicus. Classification (NCBI taxonomy): domain Bacteria; kingdom Pseudomonadati; phylum Pseudomonadota; class Gammaproteobacteria; order Vibrionales; family Vibrionaceae; genus Vibrio; species Vibrio mimicus. The sequence continues at coordinate 3,079,241 of NZ_CP077426.1, read as the reverse complement.
ATTGACCATATTGGCCGTTTGCCTTGGTTATTGGCAGCGGGTTTTAAGCAGCCGATTTACTGCACAGCGGCAACGGCGGAGCTGGTGCCATTGATGCTGGAAGATGGTTTAAAGCTGCAGTTAGGTATGTCTCCCAAGCAGAGTGAGCGCGTACTGACCGAGGTGCGCCGTTTGCTGCGGGTGCAAGATTACCAAAAGTGGTTTGCTGTGCAGCCTAAGCGTGCTGATTCGCTCTGGGTGCGCTTTCAGCCTGCGGGGCATATTTTGGGCTCGGCGTATGTGGAAATTCGGCGTCCGAATGGTGAAGTGGTGGTGTTTTCGGGGGATTTGGGGCCAAGCCATACGCCTTTGTTGCCCGATCCGCAGTCGCCAGAGCGGGCCGATTATCTGTTTATTGAAACCACTTATGGTGACAAGCAGCATGAGGATGTGCAGAGCCGAGGGCAGCGGCTGCGCGCGATGATTGAGCGCTCACTGACTGACGGCGGTGCGATTTTGATCCCGGCGTTCAGTGTCGGGCGCACGCAAGAGCTGCTCTTTGATATTGAGCAGCTTATCTTTTCTCAGCAAATTGATGCTAATTTGCCGATTATTCTCGATTCGCCGATGGCGCAGCGGGTGACGCGTTCTTATCGTCGCTTTAAGCAGTTATGGGGACGAGAAGCCAAAGAGCGGCTGCAAATGCATAGGCATCCGTTGGCGTTTGAGCAGTGTATTACGGTGGAAGATCACCGAACCCATGAGCGTTTGGTCAACCGTTTAGCCTCAACCGGAGAGGCGGCGATTGTGGTGGCGGCTTCGGGGATGTGTCAAGGCGGCCGAATTATGGATTATCTAAAAGCGCTGCTGCCGGATAAGCGAACCGACCTGATTTTGGCCGGCTTTCAAGCCGAAGGTACGCTTGGGCGCAGCATTCAAAGTGGTCAACCTTCGGTCTGGATTGAGGGGACTGAAGTGGAAGTTAACGCGCATATTCATACGATGTCCGGTTATTCCGCCCACGCCGATAAAGCGGATTTGCTGCGCTTTATTACCGGCATTCCTGAAAAGCCCAAGCAAGTGCATCTGATCCACGGTGAAGCCACAGCTAAGCAAGCGTTCGCGGCTGAGCTTACTCAACTCGGATATTCGGTGCTTTGAGTGGGAAGCTTGGTTTGGTGTGAAATACCCCCTCCCAGCCTCCCCTTAGAAGGGGGAAGTTCAATGTTCGCGAAGGGGGCAAGAGCAACTGATCTAGAGTAGAAGGACGGTATTAGCCTCTCAGAGCGCGAAAGTCATTGCCTGTGGGGGCTTGCGAGACGCGCAGGTCAAACTCAGGCAGTACCGCGTAGATATGATCAAAAATATCCGACTGAATACGCTCATACTCCACCCACACTGTGGTGCTGGTAAAGCAGTACACCTCTAGCGAAATGCCATCGTGAGTGGGCGCTAACTGACGTACCATCAGCGTCATATCTTGGTGAATATTGGGGTGAGTACGCAGGTAGCGCTCTAAATAAGCGCGGAAACTGCCGATGTTGGTCAGGCGGCGGCCATTGATACGGCAGGCCAAATCCCAATGTTTTTGTTGGTTGTAGCTGCTGATCTCTTGCTCTTTCTCGACTAAGTAAGGCTCAAGCAGTTGCGCTTTTTTCAGCGCTTGTTTCTCTTCTTCTGTTAAAAAATGCACGCTGGTGGCATCAATCAAAATGCTGCGCTTGATGCGGCGACCGCCAGACTCTTGCATGCCTTTCCAGTTTTTAAAGGAATCTGAAATCAGGGCGTAGCTTGGAATGGTGGTGATGGTTTTATCCCAGTTCTGCACTTTGACTGTGGTTAGGCTGATATCAATCACTGAGCCATCTGCGCCATATTTGGGCATTTCCAACCAGTCACCGACGGAGAGCATTTTGTTGGCCGAAAGCTGTACCCCAGCAACTAAGCCAAGGATTGGATCTTTAAACACCAACATAAAGACGGCGGTCATCGCACCTAAGCCACTAAGCAGAATAACCGGCGATTTACCGATCAAAATCGAGGTGAAAAACAGCGCGGCAATAATAAAAACAATGATTTTGATGCTCTGTAAAATACCGCGTGTCGGTAGGTTTTTACCCACTTGGGTGTTGCTGATTAACAGTTCCAACACGTTGAGCATGGAGTAAGTGACCAACATGCCAAACAGCACAATCCACAACCCAGTGACAGTATGCAGGATGTCGTAAGAGTACGTGCCGGGAGTAAGCCATAACTGAGTTTGTACCGCAATCACCACACCTTGGATCAGCAAGGCGAAACGGCTAAACAGGTGCTCTTTAAACAGCGCATTGCGCCAAACACTTTGCTCGTGGCGAGTATGGCGTTTCAGCCACAACAGCACCCCGCGATGTAAAATAAGATGAATGGCGATGGAAATGGCGGCAATCAGCCCGAGCGCTTCAGCAACCTGAATCACGCGTTCAATTTCTATATCAAATTGCTGTAACCATAAGGTTAATGTTTCAAGCATGGCGTACTCCTTAATCAATCTGCGCGCCATACTACCTCAAACCCTAATTGCTTGCTATGTAAGCGCTTGCTTCACCCGTTGACGAAGATAAGGCACCTCGTCCTGTTCAAACCAAGGGTGTTTTTTCAGCCATAAGGTGTTGCGTGGAGAGGGATGCGGTAGCGGCAAAACCAAAGGTGCCCAACGTTGCCAATGCTGTACGGTTTCGGTCAAGGTGCTGGGTTTGTCCGACAGATAATAATGCTGTGCATATTGCCCAATCAGGAGAGTGAGTTGCCGATTGGGCAGTTGCTCTAGCACTTTGGCATGCCACAGTGGCGCACACTCTTTACGCGGCGGTAAATCTCCGCTGCGCCCTTTGCCCGGATAGCAAAGCCCCATCGGCATGATGGCGATGTTTTCTTCGCAGTAAAACGTATCGCGATCCAAATCGAGCCACTGACGCAGTCGATCACCGCTGGCATCATTCCACGGAATGGAAGTGTTGTGCACCTTAGTGCCCGGTGCTTGGCCAATAATTAAAATCTTCGCCGCCGGATGGGCACGGATCACTGGATTCGCGCCCAACGGTAAATGGGGTTCACAGACTGTGCATTGGCGAATTTCCGTCAGCAGTGACTCTAGCATCAGTAGCCTTTTTCAAAATCAATCTGGTTACGCAGTGGCAAGTTATCGCACCAACGTTGGTAGTTATCGGCGAAGATATCGACCACTTGCTCTGGAAAGCTGACCGCCGCGATGTGTGGCGTGATGGTGATCGCCGGATTGCCCCAAAACGGATGATCTTGAGCGAGTGGCTCTTGGATAAACACATCCAAAAACGCGTGGCGAATGTGTCCTGCCGCAATTAAATCCGGCAGATCCTGCTCTACTAACGTTTTGCCACGCCCGACGTTAAACAGCAGCGCTTGGTGGCAGTGGCGAAGATTCTCTCGGTTGAGCAGCCCTTCGGTCGCGGGTGTATTGGGTAGTGTATTCACCAGTAAGTCGGCGCGCATTAAAGCGGCTGGCAGCTCACTGATGTGATAAGTGGCATCAAAATGCCCTTCTTTTGTGGGAATGCCAGTGCGATTGACGCCCACCACTCGCAGCCCAAACTGTTTAGCCACATGGGCCAAATGGCTGCCAATTGAGCCAGTACCTAAAATCACTAGGGTTTGATTGGCAAGTGAAGAGTAAGGGTGTGCTTGCCAACGCTGCTCGGCTTGCTGCGTTTGGTAAAGATGGAAATCGCGTTGGTACTGGATCGCGTACCCCATCACATATTCGGCGATCAGGTGCCCAAAGATGCCTTTGACGTTGGTTAGCAGATAGTTTTTGCGCAATTTGGGTGCCATCAAGGTATCGACACCGGCATAAGCAGAATGCAGCCATTGCAAGTGTGGAAAGTCGTCCAAACAACGTGCGGCCATCGGTGGTGCGGCCAATAAAATCGTGGCTTGCGTGCGATCATCGGTGACGCTAAGGCCAGTGAGTTGGCGCTCAAGGATCAGCTCGCGGTAGTGTTCATCATGTTCAGTCAGAATATACAGCTGGTGGAAATTGTTCATAGGCGCGTCTTTTTTCCCTTATGGTTATCCAGTACACTTCCGCTGTCTTTTTCCGCAACGATTTGAAGTGACTATGTTACAAAACCCTCTACAGCTTCGTCTTGAGAAGTTTGAACCTTGGCAACAGATTACCTTTATGGCCTGTCTGTGTGAACGTATGTATCCGAATTACGCTATGTTCTGTGAGCACACGCAGTTTGCTGAGGCGCGTATCTACCGTGACATTCTCGACAGCGTGTGGGAATTGATGACGGTAAAAAATGCCAAAGTGAACTTTGAGCATCAGCTAGAAAAACTCGAAGAGTTGATCCCGACTTCCGATGCGTTTGATCTGTACGCCGTGTATCCCGCGATTGATGCCTGTGAAGGCTTGGCCACCCTGCTGCATGGTTTGTTGGATCGTGATGATTTAGCGGAATCGATGATCAAAGTGAGCCAGATTTCGGTACAAACCGTAGCACAACTGGAAGAAGCACAAACCGGTGAAGCCATCACCAACGACAACCAAAAAGAGAATGAAGCCGTGTGCGCCGAGTGGGACGTACAGTGGGCGATTTTCCGCCCGCTGCGTGAAGCGGTTGAGCGCGACATTGACCTCATCAAAGACCTGCGCAAAGAGCTGCGCGAAGAAGGGGTCAGCAATATCGGAGTGGAGTTGTAGTTCTCCCACGATTGCCAAGAGAAACGGGAGCGTAAGCTCCCGTTTGACTATTCCTCTTCGTCGCGGCTTTCGATCATGCGATGTTTACGTTTCCAGTGTTCCCAACGTTCTGCCGCCAGTTGCTGCATATCCGTTGTGTGGTCCGCTTCATCAATAATCTCTTCGCCGAGTAGATGCTCGAAAATATCTTCCAAGGTCAGCAAACCTTGTACAGAGCCGTATTCATCGACCACCACCGAGAGCTGTAAGCGCTTTTGCATCATCTGATCAAAGGCGTTAGGTAGGCTAAAGGTATTGAGCAGCACATGGATCGGGCGCATCACCTCGCCAAGCGTGGCAGTGCCTTGACCATTTTGCTGATGTTTAAACAGTTCAAGACGATGCACAAAGCCGACAATATTGTCTTTCTCTTCACTGTATATCAGTGGACGTGAGAAAGGTGTATCGCGGTGTTTCTCGAGAAATGCATCAATCGTCAGATCGGCTGAAACGCGAAATAGAACCGGACGCGGCGTCATTACCTGTGTCACTGGCACACTTTGAATCGCCAGCAAGTTATTGAGCATTTTCGATTCGCCAGCAGCAAATTCACCATTCTCATTGGCTAGCATCGCCATCGCAGAGATCTCTTCACGTAGCTTCGGCGCTTCCACTTTGCGCGCTAAACGCTTAGTGATCTGCTCTGAGAACCAGACGAACGGCGTCAGCGCCCACACCATCCAGCGCAGCACTAAGGCAGCATTTGGTGCCAGTTCGCGCCAGTAAGTTGCCCCTATGGTTTTCGGTACGATCTCAGACAGCACCAAAATACCCAGAGTCAGCACCGCAGAGAACAGACCTAGCCATTGGCTACCAAATACCACCGCAGCTTGAGCACCCGCCGTTGCCGCACCAATGGTGTGCGCGATCGTGTTTAGGGTGAGGATCGAGGCGAGTGGGCGGTCGATATCCGCTTTTAACTCCGCCAAACGAGTGGCCGCAGGGGGGCCTTGTTGGCGCAGTTGGGCAAGATAGCTTGGGGTAATACTCAGGAGTACCGCTTCCAGCACTGAACAGATAAACGATACGCCAATCGCGACAGAAATATATATCGCAAGCAGAAACATAAAATTCCTTGGTTTTAGAATGCACGTTCGAACTCTTTTCTTCTCATTTTGAGTCGGCTGCTCGCCAAACCTGACATGAGAATATGAAGAAAAACGCTTCGCCTGAAGGAGTCAAAAGTGCTTTTTTCAGTCACTAAATCGATTGAAATGACAGGCTTCCCAGTCGATTAGCCCTGATTAAATAAGGTCTTTGCCCTCCGATTACAAGCAAACGTGCACCTTGATTAGTAACAAATTGTGAGTTGTTACTCAGATTATGGTTAAAAGTACGTCATAAAAGCGAAAGTTGCGCGACAAACCTTTGCCAGATCGGGCATTTATGTTTTAGAGTGAGCTCGATTCGATAACCTATTGAGAAGGGAAACCTAAATGAACAAGACCCAATTGATCGACTTTATCGCAGAGAAAGCAGATCTAACTAAAGCGCAAGCGAAAGCAGCTCTAGAAGCGACTCTGGGTGCGGTTGAAGGTGCTTTGAAAGAAGGCGACCAAGTACAACTGATTGGTTTTGGTACATTCAAAGTTAATCATCGTTCTGCTCGTACTGGCCGTAACCCAAAAACCGGTGAAGAGATCAAAATTGCGGCAGCTAACGTTCCTGCATTCGTAGCAGGTAAAGCGCTGAAAGACGCGATCAAGTAATTGCTTTATACTACGCCGAGATTGAACATCTCGGCGTTTTTGTTTATGAAGCAGCAGTTATCCTTTCTTCTTTTGCTCTCTGGCCTCTTGGCTGGGTGCTCTTCTACTCCTAATCCTAATCTTGAACAGATCAATCAATTTACCGGTGGTAAAACGATTGGTGATGCGACCAGTTTTTACTGGTATACCGAACGCTTTCAAAAACCGAGTTCAGCCTCAGACTACGTGACCTCCGGTGACTACGGCAGTTATCAAACCAGTTATCGCTGGGAAGAGGGGCAAGTGCGTGAGATTCGCCGTGAAGGTGAGCACCTCGATGGTAAAAAATTAGTACCGTTCAGCGTGCATATTCGCTTTAGCAAAGAAGGCGAAGCGGTGTACCAACAGTATCGGCTGGCCGGAAAAGTGCTGCCGATGGGTGAAGAACAGCTTGCGCATTATGTACTGCAGGCCAAAGCTGTTGCTGAAGCGACTAAAGAACAAGATAAACAGGGCTTAGAGCTCATCCAAGGTTATTGGAATGGCAAAGTGTTTGAAACCTGTGCAGGTGTTGAGTACCAACGAGTCGAGTTTAATCAAACGCTGCCCAGCTTTGTGTTTAACCGCCTTGCATCGATCGAAAGCTATGTAGCGTTTTTAGGCAAGATTCGTAACGACAAAGTGCATATTGATGAGTTGCTATTGCTCGATGATGCGGATCACGACTGTGTGCAACAGCCAGAGTTGCTAGATTAAATCTATTAATCCCAATGAGTTCGAGTACAGAAATGAAATAAAAAAGCGCGAATCTCGCGCTTTTTTGTATTGATTGGGAGTTGAATGCCGGATTACTTGGCTTGCTCACGCGCAATCGCGCGATAACCGATATCGCGGCGGCAGAACATGCCATTCCAGTGGATTTGATCTGCGAGCTGGTAAGCGCGTTGCTGCGCTTCTAATACGGTATGACCCAGCGCCGTTGCACATAATACGCGACCGCCATTCGTCACCACTTGGTCACCTTGGGTTTCGGTGCCCGCATGGAACACTTTTTGTCCTGCGGTTTCTTGAGTCGGTAGACCTGAAATCACCTCACCTTTGGCGTAATCACTTGGGTAGCCGCCAGCGGCCAGTACCACACCGATCGAGGCGCGTGGATCCCACTTTGATTCCACTTGATTCAGCTTGCCTGCAATCGCCGCTTGGCACAGTTCAACCAGATCCGATTGCAGACGCATCATGATCGGTTGAGTTTCAGGGTCGCCAAAGCGGCAGTTGTACTCAATCACTTTTGGTGCGCCAGTGCTATCAATCATCAAACCCGCGTAGAGGAAACCAGTATAAGTGTTGCCTTCGGCTGCCATGCCGCGCACGGTTGGGTAAATCACTTCACGCATCACGCGATCATGGACGTCCTGTGTCACCACTGGCGCTGGTGAGTAAGCACCCATACCGCCGGTGTTAGGGCCAGTATCGGCATCGCCCACACGTTTGTGATCTTGGCTGGTGGCCATGGGCAGGACGTTTTCACCATCAACCATGACGATAAAGCTCGCTTCCTCTCCATCAAGGAATTCTTCAACCACCACGCGGCTGCCTGCTGAACCAAAGGCATTACCAGCCAGCATGTCTTGAATTGCGTCTTCGGCCTCTTGTAGAGTCATGGCAACAATCACGCCTTTACCAGCAGCCAAGCCGTCCGCTTTCACCACAATCGGTGCACCTTTTTCACGCACATAAGCCAGTGCTGGCTCAATTTCAGTGAAGTTGGCGTAAGCTGCGGTTGGAATGTTATGGCGAGCGAGGAAATCTTTAGTGAAGGCTTTGGAGCCTTCCAGTTGCGCTGCGCCTTGGGTTGGGCCAAAAATCGGTAAACCTGCAGCACGAAACGCATCCACCACACCAATCACCAGTGGTGCTTCTGGGCCAACAATGGTCAGCTCAATCGCTTTATCTTGGGCAAAGGCAACCAGTGCTGGAATGTCGGTGATACCGATGTTGATGTTTTGCACCTTGTGCTCAAGGGCAGTACCCGCATTGCCGGGCGCGACGTAGATGGTGTCAACTTGTGGGTTTTGTGCCACTTTCCACGCCAGTGCGTGTTCGCGGCCGCCAGAGCCAATGATGAGAACTTGCATTGTGAAATCCTTACTTAAACAAGATGGGGCGCGTTGCACCCCATACCAATCATGCCAATTAATGACGGAAGTGACGCATACCGGTGAAGATCATCGCCATACCGTGTTCGTTGGCCGCATCAATCACCTCTTGGTCGCGCATTGAGCCGCCCGGTTGGATAACACAGGTAATGCCCGCTTCGGCCGCTGCATCAATACCATCACGGAAGGGGAAGAAGGCATCCGAAGCCATGACGCTGCCCGCGACTTCCAAACCTTCATCGGCGGCTTTGATACCCGCGATTTTCGCGGAATAAACACGGCTCATTTGGCCTGCGCCGATGCCTATGGTCATGTCGCCTTTGGCGTACACAATCGCGTTGGATTTCACGTATTTCGCTACTTTCCAGCAGAACAGGGCATCTTTCAGCTCTGCGTCGCTGGGTTGACGAGTCGAAACCACTTGTAGATCATCTTGTGCCACCATGCCTTGGTCACGATCTTGCACCAATAAGCCACCATTCACGCGCTTCAAATCAAACCCTGTGGTTTGGCCTTGCCATTCACCACACTCCAGCAAACGTACGTTTTGCTTGGCTGCGACGATGTCGATCGCGGCTTGCGAGACTTTCGGCGCGATGATGACTTCTACAAACTGACGCTCGATGATCGCTTTGGCCGTTTCGCCATCCAGTTCGCGGTTAAAGGCAATGATGCCGCCAAATGCTGAGGTTGGGTCGGTTTGATAAGCACGGTTATAGGCCTGCAGCAGATCGTCGCCCAACGCTACACCACATGGGTTAGCGTGTTTGACAATCACACAGGCTGGCTCGCTGAACTCTTTGACGCACTCTAGTGCGGCATCGGTATCCGCAATGTTGTTGTAAGAGAGAGCTTTACCTTGAATTTGGCGCGCGGTGGCGACTGAGGCTTCTTGTGGATTGGCTTCAACATAGAAAGCGGCTGCTTGGTGGCTGTTTTCGCCGTAACGCATATCTTGCTTTTTGATGAACTGCGCATTGAACGTGCGTGGGAATTTGCTCTCTTCATCACCTTCTTTGTTCTCTCCGTATGAGGGAACCATAGTGCCGAAGTAGTTAGCAATCATGCCATCGTACGCTGCGGTATGTTCAAAAGCGGCAATTGCCAGATCAAAACGCGTGGTTAAGGTCAGTGAGTTTTGGTGAGCATCCATTTCGCGGATCACACGGTCGTAATCGTGCGCATTCACCACAATGGTCACATCTTTATGGTTTTTCGCTGCAGAACGCACCATAGTCGGCCCGCCGATATCGATGTTTTCCACCGCATCAGCCAGCGTGCAATTTGGGTTAGCTACCGTTTGGGCGAAAGGATAGAGGTTCACCACCACCATATCGATCGGCTGGATGCCGTGGGTGTTCATCACTGCGTCATCTTGGCCGCGACGACCTAAAATACCGCCATGTACTTTCGGGTGCAGGGTTTTTACGCGCCCGTCCATCATTTCTGGGAAGCCGGTGTAATCGGAAACTTCCGTTACCGCAAGGCCTTGCTCGGCGAGCAGGCGTGCAGTGCCACCGGTTGAGAGCAGCTCAACGCCACGTTCCGCGAGCGCTTTAGCGAACTCAACAATGCCGGTTTTATCTGATACGCTGAGAAGCGCACGGTGAATAGGACGAGCGTTGTTCATGCTTCCATTTTCCTTTAAAAGATATTTGCCGAAAGTGATCTGTTGCGCTGTAGTGGTTTGAAGTTCACTTCAAATCCTGAGTGAGCGAAAGGTAACAGAACAGTTTGGGGAAACACCTTATCCGCCGGAATTTGGATGGCGCGTATTCTAACCAATTTATTACAAAAGATCTCGCGCAATCGTTTGGCATGGGAAAAATAATCGCTAAAAAACGGTTTTTCAAGCATAAATTTTAACGAAAGCTTAAATATCCCCAAACTACTCCAAGTAGGAAGGGAGGAGGAGTAGTGATGTTTCAGATTGGAGAGTTAGCTAAACGTTGCGGCGTTTCCACCGATACGCTGCGTTTCTATGAAAAAAATGACCTGATTGCTCCGGCAACGCGCACAGAGTCGGGCTATCGACTGTACGATGAAAAGAGTCAGCAACAGGTCTCTTTTATTTTAAAAGCCAAAGAGTTAGGGCTGAGTCTCGAAGAGATTAAAGAGCTGCTCGAAATTCGTTTAGAAGCAACTGAACACAGTTGCGCCGAAGTGAAAGCGATCACCAGCGCTAAGCTAGCGGTGATCGATCAAAAGATTGAAGAGTTAACTCGCATTCGCAGCGCACTGAAAAAAATCAATGATGCCTGTTGTGGGCATGTGGAAGATAACGCTAGCCACTGCTCGATTTTAGCAGCATTAGAATAAGCTTTAATTCAGTTGGTTAGTTTAAATTGAAGCCAGTTCAGCACCGTTTTAAGCAGTGGTGAACAACCTAAGTTTGCATTTTTCACTCTTATCAATAGTAGGTGAAACCGTTTGGCACGATTATAATTTCGCCCCTCATTGGCGGCAGGTTTTCGATGTGTTGTAACCTGCTTTCGATGCTATCTTCCTGATACAAAGAGCTTTTCTATGATTGGAATCTATTTTCAAATCAATGACTGGGTTTTGTGCATTGATGAGAATAAGCTGTATCGCCAAGATAGGGAGGTCTCGGTTGAGCCACGTCTTATCAACTTACTGCATTTTCTTGCGGAACATACCGGAGAGGTATTTGGCCGTGAAGAACTCATTCAACATGTTTGGGACGGGGCGATTGTCACCGACCAAGTGGTTACACAATCCATTTTTGAGCTGCGTAAGCTGCTGCGTGATGGGCGCGAAGAAAACCTCAGTTATGTGGTGACAGTGCCGAAACGGGGCTACAAGCTGGTGGCTAACGTACAACGTCTCGATAGCAACCCTTATCTCTCTGCTCGCCAAGAAGATACGCTGCCAAGTGAACCTTCTTCTGAACCGGATGCGCCAGAGGCGGATGAGCCTGTCGCCGAGATTGTGTTTCCTGCTGGGCCATTAACCCGCGCGGTTTGCCACAGCCAACAGCCAAAGAAAACCAGCCAGCCGAATGTGAGTCGTTGGCGGCTAAATCTGCTCAATGCGCTCTGGATTGGCCTAGTGATTGTCGCCATGGGCTTTTTCACGATTAAGCAGTCACAAGTGCGGATCACCCAAGTGGTGGATACCCATTTGATTGAGTTTAAGTTTCAGGATGATTTTGACTCAAAAGCGCTGAGCCATGATCTGGCCGATGGTGTTGCCCAAAAGTTGATGGCGGATATTACTCAGGTCAGTGATTATCGTGTGATGCTGAGTAAAACGGCGTTTACGTCGGGGATCTTGCCCGGAAAATCGGTGACGGTACGTGTGAATGATAAGAAAGGGCATTCGTATCTGGATCTGGAGCTCAAGAACAACTCTTCAGATGCCATTTTGTTTAGTCGCCAATATCCGCTCGATAGCCAGCATTTGGCTCCGGCACTCAAAAGTGCGGAGTTGGATATTATGCTGGCCTTGAAAGTACCTAACGCAGAGCAACAAGCGCAGCAGTTGTTGGTGGACTTTCCGAGCCAAGCGTCGGCACTGGAGTTGTATGTTCGTGCCAACCATTATCTGAATTTATCGGATCGCCAACAATTCCAAAAAGGGATTGATCTGCTTGAGCAGGTTTTAACGCTTGAGCCGCAAAATCACTACGTGCAAGCGGAATTACTGATTGCTTACCATGTACAGCAAGCCCTAGCGGGGAAAGAGCCGGCTAATCAAGAGCGGATTTTGCTGTTAAGTGAGCGGTTGAGCCAAGCCAGTGAATCATTGAGTGGGGTTGTTCAGCCGCGGATTTATGAAGCGTTAGCTTTACAAGCTACGGTGGACTCTGAGCCAGAAAGAGCTGCGGATTATTTGGTGCAAGCTCAAGCCTTGCGAGAATCGGTGCTCTCTTATGTGTTGCAGGGCAAACACGCTGAATTAAAAGGCGATCTGGATGGGGCTAGCGATGCTTACAGCGAAGCCTTTTACATGGAGACTTCGCTGGAAACTTATCTGTTATGCGAAAACTTGGTGTTTCGCTCCAATCTGAAATCGATCGACTACGCTATGTATCGCTCGGTGCACCCTTCCGCAGTGCGTTTGTTGTAATAGCATCCGCACTCGAACGGCATCATTTTCTCCTTCTCGCCATCATTCCTTCCTGTTTGGGAAGGAATGATGCCTTGTGTTTCCTTCCTTCTGTATTTTCATTCTTTCTTCTTCCTTATGTTCTTCACTCTCTCAATATCGCTTTGCGATGAATGGGTTTCTCTTCTGCTGCAGGCGCAGGGCAGCGCCAATCTTGGCTATGGGTTACTCAGCTCGTTTTAACGGGAGATAAACTTCAGAAGTTTGATGTCATCATGCCCTTGTTGAGCCTTAAGATCTCAAGTTGATATTTTTATTCGGCAAAGATGATATTTTTAGATTTTTATTTAACTGATTGAAAATAGTTGATTTTATGGGTTTTGCTTATCAGGTTGATATCAAGAAACTCATGCTTGTCTCATCATTTTATTGATAAGCGTAAGTTTATTTTTTTTCGTTTTTTTGGGCGTAGTCTGCACTTCGAAATTTAGCGAGGTTGCGCAGGTGATTGCACTCATGACATCTCGCTAAGCCATTCAGTTTGAGTTTTCTACTTAAGTAGAATCGATTTGGAGATGTTATGTCATCAAATGCAAAGAAAATCGGCCTGATTGCCTGTACGGGTGTGGTGGCTGGTAACATGATGGGCAGTGGTATTGCGCTGCTTCCTTCTACGCTTGCGAGCGTAGGTTCAATTTCCATTTATAGCTGGATTATCTGCATTATTGGTGCGTTGAGTTTGGCGTTTGTGTTTGCTCGTTTGGCAACCAAAAACCCACAAGAGGGTGGCCCGATTGCTTATGCAGGGGAAGTGTCACCGGTGTTTGGTTTCCAAACGGGCGTGCTCTATTACCACGCCAACTGGATTGGTAACCTTGCCATTGCCATTACCGGTGTTTCTTACCTCTCGGTGTTCTTCCCGGTGTTGAATGACCCGATCCCAGCCGGTTTGGCGACCATTGCTTCGGTTTGGTTGTTTACTTTAGTGAACCTGCTTGGGGGTAGCTGGGTAAGCCGCTTATGTACCATTGGTTTGGTGCTGATTTTAATCCCTGTTTTGGGTACAGCTCTGTTGGGTTGGACGCACTTTGATAGCGCGATCTACAGCCAAAACTGGAATGTGTCAGCGGGTAGTGATGGCCATGCGGTGATTACCGCAGTGCTGATTTGTCTGTGGTCTTTCGTGGGTGTGGAATCGGCCGCGGTCTCTTCCGGTATGGTGGAAAATCCAAAACGTACAGTTCCGCTCGCCACCATGTTGGGCACCGGTATTGCGGGTATTATCTACGTGCTATCAACTCAAATGATCAGCGGTATGTTCCCTGCGTCTGAAGTGGCGGCATCCGGTGCACCTTTTGCACTGGCAACCACTGAACTGTTTGGTAGCTGGACTGCGCCATTCGTGTCTGCCTTCACTGCGCTAGCGTGTTTCACCTCGCTGGGTTCTTGGATGATGTTGGTTGGCGAAGCCGGTAAACGTGCGGCAACCGACGGCAACTTCCCGAAAATCTTCTGTGAAACCGATCGCAACGGCGTGCCTAAAAAAGGTCTACTGATTGCGTCAAGCATGATGACACTGCTGATGCTGGTACTGATGTTCTTCAGCTCAGGAACCGCACACGCTTCCGATATGTTTAATCAACTGACCACCGATGCGGTACTGCTGACCATGCTGCCTTATTTCTACTCCAGCATTAACCTGATCCGCTTCGAGGGCATGACCACACGCAATACGTTTGTGATGTTGTTCTCCGGTATCGCCAGCTTGTTCTGTATGGTGGCGCTAGCGGGAGCGGAAGGTTCAACTCTGACCGCAACCTTCATCATGTCGCTGATTATTCTGATGTTCTACAGCAAAAAAGCGGGTCTTGCTCAATACCTTGAGACTCACCCTCAACAAGCTTCGGCTAATCACTGATTGATTGCGCTGGCGTCTGCCACGCCAGCTTTCTGAATTCACTATGGCGCTCGTCTTACTCACTGTGTGGTGCACAGAGAGCGCCCTTTTTCGCCTTGGAGATGTCCAAATGAATATATTCGCTATCTTGAACCACATGGGTGTGTTCTTTAAAGAAGAGCCAGTCCGTCAACTGCATGCGGCACTCGAAAAAGCTGGTTATGAAGTGGTTTACCCGGTTGATGACAAAGATCTGATCAAGATGATTGAGATGAACCCACGCATTTGTGGCGTGTTGTTCGACTGGGATAAATATTCGCTAGAGCTGTGTGAGCGCATCAGCAAGATCAACGAAAAACTGCCGGTACATGCGTTTGCTAACGAGCAATCGACTCTGGATATTTCACTGACTGACCTACGCCTGAACGTGCATTTCTTCGAATATGCTCTGGGTATGGCGGACGACATCGCGATCAAAATCAACCAAGCAACCCAAGAGTACAAAGACGCGATCATGCCTCCGTTTACTAAGGCGCTGTTCAAATATGTAGAAGAGGGTAAATACACCTTCTGTACTCCGGGCCATATGGGCGGTACAGCGTTCCAGAAAAGCCCAGTCGGCAGCATTTTCTACGATTTCTACGGCCCTAATACCTTCAAAGCGGACGTATCGATTTCGATGCCTGAACTCGGTTCGCTGCTGGATCACTCTGGTCCACACAAAGAAGCGGAAGAGTACATCGCACGCACGTTCAATGCCGATGCCTCTTACATCGTGACCAATGGTACATCGACTTCGAACAAGATCGTCGGTATGTTCTCCGCGCCTGCGGGCAGCACAGTGCTGGTTGACCGTAACTGCCATAAGTCATTGACACACTTAATGATGATGACGGACGTCACCCCGATTTACTTCCGTCCCTCTCGTAACGCTTACGGCATCCTCGGTGGCATTCCACAAAGCGAATTCAGCCGAGAAGTGATTGCCGAGAAAGTGGCAAACACTCCGGGTGCGAGCGCGCCAAGCTACGCGGTGATCACCAACTCGACTTACGATGGCCTGCTGTACAACACACAGTTCATCAAAGAGTCGTTGGATTGCAAACACATCCACTTCGACAGTGCATGGGTGCCTTACACTAACTTCAACCGTATTTATGAAGGTAAGTGCGGCATGAGTGGTGAAGCGATGCCGGGTAAAGTGTTCTACGAAACCCAGTCAACCCACAAACTGCTGGCGGCGTTCTCGCAAGCCTCGATGATTCATGTCAAAGGTGAGTTTGACCGCGAGTCATTCAACGAAGCCTTTATGATGCACACCTCAACCTCACCTCAATACGGCATTGTGGCATCGACTGAAACCGCCGCCGCAATGATGCGTGGCAACACCGGCCGTAAGCTGATGCAAGATTCGATTGATCGTGCGATTCGCTTCCGTAAAGAGATCAAACGCCTGAAAGGTGAAAGTGAAGGTTGGTTCTTCGATGTTTGGCAACCAGAGAACATTGAGACGACTGAGTGCTGGAAACTCGATCCAAACCAAGATTGGCATGGCTTCAAAAATCTCGATGACAACCACATGTACCTTGACCCAATTAAAATCACTCTGCTGACTCCGGGAATGAGCAAAGATGGCGAGTTGGAAGAGAGCGGTATTCCGGCGTCGCTGGTGTCTAAATACCTTGATGAACACGGCATCGTGGTCGAGAAAACAGGCCCTTACAACCTGCTGTTCCTGTTCTCTATCGGTATTGATAAGTCAAAAGCGATGCAGCTGCTACGCGGCCTGACTGAGTTCAAACGTGGTTACGATCTGAACCTGACCATTCGTACCATACTGCCTTCACTGTACCGTGAAGACCCAGCTTTCTACGAAGGCATGCGTATTCAAGAGCTGGCGCAAGGCATTCACGATTTGACTCGTAAATACCAACTGCCAGAGTTGATGTACAAAGCGTTCGATGTTTTGCCAGAGATGAAAGTAACGCCACATGTGGCATGGCAACAAGAGCTGCGTGGTCAAACCGAAGAAATTCTGCTGAACGACATGGTTGGCCGCGTGAGCGCCAATATGATCCTGCCTTATCCTCCAGGCGTGCCATTGGTACTGCCAGGTGAAATGGTGACAGACAGCTCTCGTCCAGTGTTGGATTTCTTGGAAATGCTGTGTGAAATCGGCGCGCACTACCCAGGTTTTGAAACCGATATTCATGGCTTGTATCGCCAAAAAGATGGCTCTTACACCGTGAAAGTGCTGAAAGACTAAGCCAGCTTGAATCACCCTATAAAAACAGCGTAATTCCCCAATGGACGCTGATACACAGAGAGAGCCTCACGGCTCTCTCTTTTTTTATGGTGCAATTTAGGGTGAAACCGGGCAAAGCGGATCAGATTTTAAACACCGCAAAACTGCGGGCGAGTTGCTGACCGTTTTCCATCAGCTGCTCACTGGCGGCCGCCACTTGGTTAGCTTGCGCAGAGGCTTGAGTGCTGTGCTCGGCAATCTGAGTTAAGTTATGGGTGATTTCATTGGTGGCCTCAGATTGCTGCGCACTGGCTTCGGCGATGTGCTGATTGAAAGACAAAATGGTTTGGATCTGGGTTTCAATCTCCTTGAGCATCTGCTGCGCTTGTTCGGCTTGTTGCTGAGTGACTCGTGATTGCTGTTGAGTCTGAGTCATGGATTGACTAACGCTCTGCGCTTTCTTTTGCAAGCCACTAATGATCTGCTCAATCTCATTGGTGCTCGATTGAGTACGAGTCGCCAAGGTGCGTACTTCATCCGCCACCACCGCAAAACCGCGGCCTTGATCGCCAGCGCGCGCGGCTTCAATTGCGGCGTTGAGGGCGAGAAGGTTAGTTTGTTCCGCCACACCGCGAATCACTTCCAGTACCGCGCTGACCGATTGCGTTTCTTGGGCGAGAGTTTGCGTTTCTTGCTCAGTACGAGTCAGTTGTTCTCGCAGAGTTTGCATGTGCGATGAGGTTTGGTTGATCGCTTGTCGGCCTTGGCTTGCAGCACTGTCAGCACTGCGTGCCGCTTGTTCGGCTTGGCTAGCGGCTTGGGCGACCTCTTGGTTTGAGGCGTGCAACTCATTCATCGCCGAGGCCACCGTATCCACCGCTTGATGCTGTTCGTAGGCTTTGCTGGAAGCACTCTGCGCGACTTGGGTGAGCTCATCAGCAGCACCTGTAACACTCTCAGTGATTGGCGTAATATCTTGCACGATATGGCGAATCTTAGCGGTGAACTGGTTAAAAGAGTGGGCGATCATCGCCAATTCATCTTTACCCTGTACGGTCAATTGACGGGTGAGGTCTCCCTCGCCTTGCGCAATATCTTGCAACGCTTGCAGTGTGTCACGGCAAGGCTGCACTATGCTGCGTCCAATCACCATTGCCAGCCCGAGCATCAAAATCACCGCTCCGCCAAACAGCAATAAGATGGATTTCATGCGGTTCAAAATGATGGAATTGACATCATCTACATAAATGCCTGTCCCAATAATCCAGCCCCAAGGTTGAAATAGTTTCACATAAGAGACTTTATCAACGGGTTTATCTGCTCCCGGCTTTGGCCATTGATATTCCACCAGCCCTTGTTGATTTCTGCGGGTGACATTGACCATCTCCACAAACAGAGCCTTGCCGTTGGGATCTTTGAACTCGCTGAGATTTTTACCATCGAGTTCAGGTTTCAACGGGTGCATCACCATGCTTGGGGTGGCATCGTTAATCCAGAAGTAATCGTTGTCACCATAACGCAGAGCGGCAATCGCCTGCTTTGCAGCCTGTTGCGCTTGTTCTGTGGTTAAGGTGCCGAGTTTTTCCTGCTGTGCATAATATGCTAGCAAAGTGTAGGCACTTTCCGTCATGTGCTGAGTTTTGGTCTGTTTGGCGATCATCAGGTCTTGTTGGTAATCCTGAATGGTCACGGCAAACGGAACCGAGAGCAGTAATAAAATGACAGCAGTAAGAAAAAAGAGTCGATTACGAATCGAGATGCGGCGCAAGCTAACAGAAGTCATAAGCATCACTCCTTGAGATATGACAGGCATGCGGTGATTGAATTTTCATCGCACGCAAGACTGTAACAAAATGTTCATAGCGTGGTAAATGCGACCAAAGAGGCAATCTGGTGAAGTTGTGCGCAGTGTCAGATTTCTTTTCTGATCAGCGAGTTGAAATGAGCATGGTCGTTATGAATAAAAACGTTCTGCTGTCTTTGCACTAGCCAAACACAGCGAAGCAGCCAGTGGCGATCACGCCCGCGATGAGTAGCCATCCTGCTCGCTTTGGGGAGCCGTGGAGTTTGGTCCACATCAGTAAGCTAGTGAGTGCAAGCAGCAACATGGCTAGGGCTGCAAGATCAGAAAATAACTGCCAGCCGACACCTGTCCCCATACCTCGGTGCAGGCGGTTGAGTACCGCTGCCCAATTGGCCTGCTGTTGTTGAGTCTGGATCAGCAAGGTTCCGGGTACGTATTGGGCGCTGTAAGTTTCCGTTACTGTGGTGGAACGCGCTTCCCAACGAGCAGGAATTAACAAAGGTTGCTCTTGGGTGGGTAAAGATTGCGCGGTGATTTCACGCACCATCCAATCTTTTTGACCAAATTGGGCAAAGAGGTGAGCTTGGAAAGCGTCTATTGAATTCAGTGGTTCAGTTAAGAGCAACTGCGCTTCACTCTTGTTGGTGTGTGGGCCGGGTAGCGGCCAAACCGCGCGGTGTGATAACCATAAGCCAGTGATTCCGTACAACAGCATCAGCAGTAATGTGAAAAAACCACACCATGCATGCAGACGGCGTACCCATTTGTTGTTGTGTAGTGGTAAGCGATGTCGTTTCATCATCAAGCTGGCCGTTAGGCCAGCTCTCCTGTGTATGCCCTTTCGACTTGAAAGTCGAGAGAGTGTCGGTGTTTAGAATTGGTAAGACGCGGTGAGGTAAAACTCACGTGGTGCACCCGGTTGAATTTGTGAACTGCTGGTGGCACTCAAGTAGTAAGCTTTGTCGAGTAAGTTCTCGACGCTCAACTGGGCACGCCATGCCTGCCATTCGTAGCCTGCACGGGCATCAAAACGAGCGTATCCGGGTAGTTTGGTGGTGTTAGCGCGATCGGCATAACGATCACCTACCGCCACAAAACCGGTTTCACCGAACCAGCCATCGTTTGCCGATTGGTAAGCCACAAACAGCTCACCGTTCAGGCGTGATACGTTAGTAGGGCGTTTACCTTGTTCATTGGTATCGGCTTCAACATATTTCGCATCTTGCAGACCCATGCCGCCACGCAGAGAAAATTCATCGGTCAGAAGTGCACGGCTGCTCAGCTCAATACCATCGGTACGTTGTAAACCAGTGAGTACATAACGGCTTGGGTCGAGTGGGTCACGCGTGCGGCGGTTATACATTTCTAAGCGATAGACGGACAAGGTGGTTGAGATGCGGCCATCAAACCAATCGCTTTTTACCCCAGTTTCATACAGGCGCGAGTGTTCAGGATCGAGCTGGTTGTTTTTGTCTCCCGGCGTAATCCCAATTAAACCGCCGCCCACAGGGGTAAAGGTTTGTGAATAGGAAGCGTACAGCGCATGTTCTTGCACTGGGCTCCATACCACGCCCAAACGTGGGCTCAAGCTGTTGGATGAGATCGTCTCTTCTTTATTGGTGTCGTTGCGATGGGTGGTGATGGTGAAATCATCGTGACGCAGACCCGCGACCACAATCCAATCTCCCCATTGCAGCTGATCTTGGACATAAATACCGTAGCTACGAACCTTATGGTTGGCATCACTAAATAGCGACATGGGGCCATTAAAAGTGGGTAGTGACTCCGGTTGGTATAGGTTGCCACTCGGGATACTGTTGGCGTTGCGATACAGTTTCGGCGAGCGCTCCTGCCAGCCTTGCTCTAAGCCGATCAAAATTCGGTGGGCAATCGGACCTGTGTTGAAAGTGCCTTCTGTTTCGGTATTGCTGATCAGGTTATTGGCTTGCAGATCTTGCTGCCAACGGCTGCGACTCACTTGATCACCACTGACGTTCGTCACGTAAGTGTTATCAAACTGGCTATCGAGCTTGGTGTGGCTCAGTTGTTGGCGCAGTTGCCATTCTGGGTGGAACGTCCAAGTAATGCGAGAGCGCGTGGTCGCGATATCATCATCAATAAAGTCACGGCTGGTATCGCTGTAAACGCTGCTCGTCGGAACATCGGCGGGGTAGCCGTTCACCGCAGGAATACCACGATCCGGTACACGGTGATGGGAATGCTGTTCATACTGGATAAGCCAACTTAAGTCATCATTGATGTCCCAGTTGAGAGAAGGAGCAAGCAAAGTGCGTTTGCCTTCAACACCTTGACGGAAACTGCCGTAATCTTCTTGAGCGATATTCAGGCGAACTTGCACTTGCTGATTGACTTCACCATTGAGATCCGCGGCCAGACGTTGGTAATCATGGCTGCCAATGCGTGCGGAAACGCTCGCGGCATCACCTGCGTGCGGTACTTTGCTGACGCGGTTGATGATACCGCCTGTGCTGCCACGGCCATACAGAACTGCAGCAGGGCCTTTGAGCACCTCGACACGCTCGATATTGCCGAGATCACGGGTGTATTGCATGTCATCACGAAAACCATCGAGGTAAAAATCGTTATTGGCAGAAAAGCCACGAATAGTGACACCATCAAAACGGGTATCGCCGCTGGCGTTAACGCCCGGTACCCCAACTAAGGCTTCACTCAGGTTGGGTGCGCCAAAAGCGGTTAATTCTTCTGTTGAAAGTGAATCAATGGTTTGCGGTACCAGTTTCGCCGGTGTTGCGGTGCGAGTGGCTGTAGCGACTTCTGGTAGTTGGTTTTGTTGGCTGGTGATGACTAAGGTTTCTTGTTCGGCGTGAGCCGATGCGGTGGCAGCAAGAACCGCGAGGCAGACTAACGTCTTTGGGCGAGCAAAGTAACACATAAAAGATGAACTCTATTTATTATTGGGTAATGGATAGAGCAAAATGCATTCACTCTAAAAATGAATTACAAATGATAGTAATTTTCATTATTGATTCAAGTGTTATTTGAGCGCTTGATATTGAGTGGGTGAATTTTGAGCATGCCGAGGAATGGGCAGAAAAATGAAAGGTCTAGCCTAAGAACTCATAGGTTTAGTTGCATAAATGCCGCGCAAAAAAAAAGACCAAGCATGGCTTGGTCTTTCGTCATTCTATTGCAGTCTCTGATTTAGACGTTGCGTACGAGCTCCGCTAGCGCATCCCATTCGCCTTTGTCCATCAGGTCAGTTGGAACCATCCAAGTGCCGCCACAAGCCACGACGGATTTCAGCGCCAGATACTCTTGAGCATTGTTTGGATTGATGCCACCGGTTGGCATGAAGCTGACTGGGTAAACCGCACTGAGCGCTTTAAGCATCGCAATGCCGCCTGAAGGCTCAGCAGGGAAGAACTTCAGAGTACGTAGACCCATTTCCATTGCCTGTTCAACCAAACTTGGGTTGTTAACCCCAGGGATGATCGCGATTTGACGCTGCTGGCAGTATTTCACTGTAGTCGGGTTGAGGCCCGGGCTCACGATGAAATCGGCACCTGCCGCAATCGCTTCGTCCACTTGTGCGCTAGTCAGCACAGTGCCCGCACCGATCAGCAGCTCAGGGTAAGCTTCACGCATGATGCGGATCGATTCCGCCGCCGCTTCCGTACGGAAAGTCACTTCTGCACAAGGCAAGCCGTTTTCAACCAGCACTTTGGCCAGTGGCAGTGCGTGAGCGACATCGTTAATCGCAATAACAGGGACGATTTTGATCGCTCTTAATCGTTGTTCAATGGTCATGAGTCCATACCTCTACAGAATAAAGCTGAGTGTTGCCACAATCAGGAAGGCGATACCGCCCAAAAGGGTTTCCATCACAGTCCAAGTTTTCAGAGTGGTTTTTTCATCCATCTCCATCAAACGTGAAACCAGCCAGAAACCAGAATCGTTAAAGTGTGAAAGCACAGTAGCACCGCCGGCAATCGAAATCACGATAAAGCACAGGTCAAGTTCTGACAGGCCAGTGGTCGCGGCTATGGTTGGTGCAATTAGGGCTGCTGTGGTGGTCAGCGCTACGGTGGCGGAGCCTTGTGCCACACGCAAACAGGTGGAAATCACAAACGCCGCAATCACAATTGGCATACCAGTGTCAGACAACACATCCGCCAGTGCACTACCAATGCCGCTCGCACGCAGTACGCCACCGAACATGCCGCCAGCACCCGTCACCAAAATCACCGCACAGATTGGTGCCAGAGAATCACCACACAGTTTTTCCAGTCGTGCCATGCCGTAATCTTTGGCAAACGCCGCCAAACTAACCAGCAAAGTGATCAGTAGGGCAATCGGTGTTTTGCCGAGCATACGCAGGAATTCCACCATAGGTGTTTTGCCATCAATGATGCCCGCGACCGCAAGGGTGTTCAAACCGGTATCCATGAAAATCAGCAGCACAGGCAATACCAGAATGGTCATTACCGTGGCAAATTTTGGCAGTTTGGCTTCATCAATGATCGCATCGGTATTGAAGAAGGTTTTAGAGAGTGGGATGTCGAATTTTTTACCAGCATACAGACCAAATAGGTAAGCACCCAAGTACCAAGTAGGAATAGCCACGAGCAAACCAACAATCAGCAGCAAGCCGATGTTTGCGCCAAGTAGTTCTGCCGCTGCAACCGGTCCCGGATGTGGTGGTACAAACGCGTGCATGACTGCAAACGCACCTGCTGAAGGCAGTGCGTATTTCAGTGGTGAGCCACCAAAGCGTTTCGCGACGCTGAAGATGATCGGCATCATCACGATTAGGCCCGCATCAAAGAAGATGGGGAAGCCAAACAGCAGCGATGCTACGCCCAGAGCAAACGGTGCGCGCTGTTCACCAAAGCGGCCGATCAGCGTATCCGCCAGCACTTTCGCCCCGCCAGTCACTTCCAAGATTTTACCAATCATGGCACCAAGGCCGACCAGCAGAGCCACCGAGGCCAGCGTGCCGCCAAAGCCGCTCATCATGGTCGAAACCACTTTGTCAGATGCCACGCCAGTGGCAATCGCTGTGCCTAAACTGACCAGTGTCAGTGAAGCAAAAGCGTGGATTTTAAAACGAATAATCAGCAGCAGTAGCGCAATAATGGCAACCGCCGCCACGGATAATAGATACGTAGGATCAGAGGTTTGCAGTAAGGGGTCCATGAGTTCACCGTCCAGATTTATAGTTTGTGTTATAGCTCACATTTAGTGAAGTTACCGGTAACATGTTACCCATAACATGAATAAGATAAACCCATATTTCGAAGTGAATTTTAAAAATGCGATCACGCGCAAGTTTGGTTTTAAGGAGTCGTTATGGCCGGTAGTAGCATCATTGTGATGGGGGTTTGTGCTTGCGGTAAAAGCACCATTGGTGAGTTATTGGCAAAGCAGAGCGGGCGTAAATTCATTGATGGGGATGATCTCCATCCGCGTGCCAATATTCAGAAAATGGCCTCCGGCCAGCCGCTCAATGATGAAGATCGTAAGCCTTGGTTAGAGCGAATTCGCGATGCCGCTTACAGCCTTGAGAGCAAAAATGAACATGGCGTGATTGTCTGCTCGGCACTTAAAAAGCAGTACCGCGACCAGATCCGCGAAGGCAACCAAAATGTGACTTTCTTGTTCTTGGACGGTTCGAAAGAGCTGATCATGGCACGCATGCGCGCTCGCCAAGGCCATTTCATGAAAGAGAACATGGTCAACAGCCAGTTTGAAACCTTAGAGCGCCCTGATGGTGAGCCGCAAACGCTGATCATCCCCATTGATGGTGAAGTTGCTGAAGTTGTGCAGTGCGCCATTCTTGCCTTGGAAGAGCAGCAGGGGGCGCTATGATTCATCCGGTTTTAGCCAAAGTTACTCAAAATCTTATCGAGCGTAGCCGCGAAGCACGCGCGGCGTTCATCGCACGTAGTCAAGCACAGGAGAAAGCGGGCAAAGGGCGCACTTCGCTCTCCTGTGGCAACTTGGCGCATGCAGTGGCGGCTTCTTGCAGTGCAGAGAAAAAAGCGATTCTCGATTTTACGCGCAGTAACGTGGCGATTGTGACTTCCTACAATGACATGCTCAGCGCGCATCAGCCTTATCAGCACTATCCCGATCGCATCAAAAGTGTCTTGGCCGATTATGGCCATACTGCACAAGTCGCGGGCGGTGTACCTGCGATGTGCGATGGCGTGACTCAAGGTCAGCCGGGCATGGATATGTCGCTGTTTTCGCGTGATTTGATTGCGCAGGCAACCGCACTCTCCCTCAGTCACAATGTGTTTGATGCCACTTTACTGCTCGGTATTTGTGACAAAATCGCGCCGGGACAATTGATGGGCGCACTTTCTTATGCGCATCTGCCAACCGCGTTTATGCCTGCGGGTTTAATGGCAACTGGCATCAGTAACGAAGAGAAGGTGGATATTCGCCAGAAGTATGCGGCGGGTGAAGTGGGTAAAGACGCGCTACTGAATATGGAGTGTCAGGCTTACCACGCGCCCGGTACTTGTACTTTCTACGGCACCGCCAACACCAACCAATTGGTGTTTGAAGCCATGGGGCTAATGCTGCCGGGCTCGGCGTTCGTGCATCCACATTTGGCGCTACGCCAAGCCCTCAATGATGCCGCGACCGTAAAAATTGCCAGCATGACGCAAGGCTCTGCGCAGTATCGTCCGCTCTATCAAGTGGTCACCGAGCAAAGCCTACTCAATGGTATTGTGGCTCTGCTGGCTTCTGGCGGCAGTACCAATCACTCTATTCATATGTTGGCGGTTGCGCGTGCAGCAGGGATTTTACTGACATGGCAGGACATCAGTGATCTATCGGATGTCGTTCCACTGCTGGCGAAGGTTTACCCGAATGGCCCTGCGGATATGAATGCCTTCCAACAAGCGGGTGGCGTTCCGGCGTTGCTGAAGCGTTTGCATGAAGCCCAATTACTGCATGCGGATGTAACGCCCGTATTTGGTGAGTTTAGCGATCAACTCTCACTGCCAGAGCTGGTGGATGGCGAACTGCGTTGGTCACCGTGCGAAGGTACGCGTGATGCGCAAGTGATTGCCGCCAGCGGCGAGTGCTTCCAAACCACCGGTGGTACCAAAGTGCTTAACGGGAACTTAGGGCGTGCGGTGATTAAAGTCTCCGCGGTGAAAGATGACCAACGCATCATTGAAGCGCCCGCGGTGGTATTTCAGTGTCAGCATGAAGTGGAAGCGGCGTACCAGCGTGGCGAGCTGAATAAAGATTGCATCGTGGTGGTGACCCACAATGGCCCTGCGGCAAATGGTATGCCTGAATTGCATAAATTAATGCCGATTTTGGGCAACGTGCAAAAGGCCGGATTTAAAGTCGCGTTAGTGACCGATGGTCGCCTTTCCGGTGCTTCGGGCAAAATTCCATCCGCGATTCATGTATCACCAGAAGCGGTACGCGGTGGCGCGATTGGCTTAGTGCGTGATGGTGACTTAATACGTCTGGATTGCAGTACGGGAACACTCGAAAATCGGACCGACATGAGCCATCGCCAAGCTTTGGCATTAGATACCGAACGCGATCAACAAATGTGGGGACGCGAGCTATTTAAAGTGATGCGCCAAGCGGTTTCTTCGGCTGAACAGGGCGCGAGCTTTATTGTTTAAGTACTGGCGTTGTCAGTTCTGGGTATAAATGACTCGTGTTTTTGATAAGCAAACCCGCAGAAGAGTATCCTCTCACTGCGGGTTTTATTTTTATCCCACTGACTCAGCAAGATATGGCTAGCCTAAGCCTAAGCCTAAGCCTAAGCCTAAGCCTAAGTGCTGGGTGTTGCAGGTGCTTCATCTTCATGCCACAGCAAATCGGCGCGATTGGCATAACGTTCTTCAAAGGAAAGCTCGGGGCTTAAATCGTATTTGAGGGTGCCTTTTAATCGATCAAATGCACGTTTTGCAACCTCTGGAGTGGCTGTTGAGTGCGGGTTAATCAACAGCTCCGCCGTTCTAAGCTCTTCATTTTCAATCACATCTCGGTATCCAGACTTGAGGGCGTTAAAGGGACCGACAGCAAATATAATATCTTCAGGTGGGATATTGAGAGTCGCGATCTCATGTAACGTTTCATCGCGCAAAGAGGTTTCTACTGCTGCTCCACCGTGGTTGAGCTCTATTGCATAAACATATCCACGTTGTTGATGCAGTGCGTAATTGACTGCGACAGATTGCTCCGAGCTGGTGGAAATCACACCACGAATACCTCGTGTATGTGAAGCAAGGCGAACATACTCCACCTGTTCAACTTTACGATTAAAACCTGAGTGGAAGATTTCATCCGGCAAGCGAGTATCGCCTCTAAACACCATAGAACCTTTGAGCTCAGGCTGATAGGTGCGCAAAAACGGTACGTTGAGGATCTCTTGCTGCGCTTGCTGATTGATTCGGTGCAGTGCTTTGACATCAGTCAGATAAGCCATGGGGTCGACTTTTTGCTCAAGTTCCCAGAAGTCACGTGCAGCTTCTAAATCACGTCCCCCTGTCATATCGGCATAGCCTGAGCCACCCAAGCCGGGACGTTCAGGCAGGTCTTCCGGTAATAGGATATCGGGTAATTCACTGCGGTGGCTGTTGCTCTCCGAAGTGACTTCGTTGCTGAGGTCATCTCCACCCCCCAATAGTCCCGAGTTCTCTAACCATTGCGGTTCCCCCGTTTCTGGATTGATGGTGCGTCGGATCGGGGGAGTATTCAGTACACGGCCGCTCGTGGCATCCACTTCTTGGTAATAACCCCAACCATTGGGTTTGAGTAGCGCACCACGGCCACTTTGCGTCAGTTTCACACCAATCAGCTCTTCCCCTGTTTGAGGGTGGGTGACGATGCGTGGCATAGCGATAAAATTGGGCAGCTCTTCCGTTGGGAAACCGCGATTGATCACAACGGTATTTTCCAACTCATGACTGGCGACCGCCACCGATTCATCGAGTGAACGGCCATATTGGGCAAGGGCAGGAAACAAGGTGGTTGCACCGAGAATAGCACCATTAATCGCGCTCATTTTGGTACCTTCTAACCGTTCTGCCAGCGTATCTCCATGGATCGCCTTATCTAAACTTAAGCCAAATTGGGTACTACTGAAGCCAATGCTGAGTGGTATGCCAACTTCTGGAGCGACTAAATCGACCAAAGGAAACAGTGTTAACAAGCTATAGGTTAGAGAGAGGAAATAATCACGTTGTGCTTCACTGTTGGACTTGATTTGGGTATCGCCATCGCTCTCCAAGCGGGATTTCACTTGTTCAGTGATGCGAGCAAATACGTTACCGTACACAGGGCGATGCTTCATCATCATGTAGCTCTCATCCCACGCGCCATTGGCAAAGCCTTTTATAGCGCTATCAACACCTGAATAGGTTGTCCCATCTTGTCTTAGCGCTAAGCTAAAGTGTTTCGCTAAAGCGGTTCTATTCGCCGAATTTCTAAGACTGGTGAACAGATGCTTTTTCAACTGTCGCTCATTGGTATAGGGGAAAAAGGGTTGCGGAGCACCCGGAATATAGAGTAATCCCGCACTGTTACCTGCTTGCTCGATCAGCAGAATATCGGTCGAATCGTAGCCATAAATATCAAAGCGGTAGACATGAATATCCGCTGCACGTTGGTTTTTGAGCAGTGACAGTGCCAATTGATACTGTGCTTGATCCAGTAAACCAAGGCGATATTGTTGGTGGGCAGAAAAGGCATAGCCATCACGAATTAATTGGGTGTAACGCTTTGCGTATTTTCCCCAAAAATTTTTCAGTTCTTGGCTGTAGGTTTTTTGAATGTCCAGATCGTAGTACGCGATATTCCACAGCTCGGAAGACAGCAGACGAACTTCATTACGCTCATCGAACTCTTGAGCTGTAGCTCCTTGGGTGTAGACACCGGTATTGGCATTGATGGTGTTGGAGGGCGTTCCACGGAATTGGTTGAACACGTTAAGTAGGACTGCTTGAGTCAAGGTATAGGATTCAACAGGAGCTTCATAATGTGACCAACCGTTGTAAGTGCGATGACTACTTTCATAGCCATTAAAGCGATGATAAAACACTTTGTCAGGATCTATCGTGCGATAACCATGTTTAACCAACGCTGCTTTGAGCTCACGGGAAGCGACACTGTGCGGATCGGGCATCGCTTGGATAAGCTCTGCATAATCTTTGGCAAAATGCAGCTGCCAAGCTTTATCAAACTTCAATTGCTCAACCGGCGCGCTGACTTCATTCGTCAATAGGCTATTGGCTAAGGGGGCACTATTGGGAAGCACTAAGGCCATCGCCAGTAGTAGGGGATTTATGATCTGTTTTTGCATTCATTCACCTCTAAAGGATTAAGAGTAAGAAAGGATGCTAAGCAAGCTCTAAATAAGAAAATTCAAATTAATCAAAAGCTTATGTTTATATTCACCTAGCAAATGAATCCTAGCACAGTCATTTGGGTTGTAAGGTGTTTTTGTTGGAGGTTGGTACTAGTATCACGTAGTGAAATTGCCCAAAACCATAGTGAATTATTGAGTTTATGAAATCGCGAGAAGGTTTTTTCTCGCGATGAAAGAGATGTGTTAGTGGAAAATATGGCTTAGATACTGTCACCTTGTGTGAAGCGATAACCCATATCGACCACCGATTCTTCAGTGCGTTCACCTTTGAGTGCGGCAATCAGTAACTCGGCACTTCTTTCACCAATCGCATAACGTGGCGTATCGACACTGGTCAGTTTTGGGGTAATGGTGCGGCCGATGTCCAGCGCGTTATAGCCCACCACGGAAAGCTGTTCGGGAACACGAATGCCACGCTGTTGCGCTACCAGCAAAGTCCCTATCGCAATGTCATCGTTCGTGCAGAACACGCCATCCAGATCGGGGTAACGTGCGAAGGCTTCATCAAGCAACTGAGCGGCGAGAGAGAAGCTGGAGTGTGAACCGGTTAATACATGTTTAATTGGCAACCCTGCTTCTTGCATCGCACGATCGTAACCTTGCATACGCAGTTTGGTGCGGGTATCGAGCCGTGCGCCGAAATAGGCAATCGAACGTTTGCCCGCAGCGATGATTTTTTTCACCGCCTGATAAGAGGCTTCCACGTGATCCATACCCACGGCCATATCAATCGGGTTGGCAGGCAGCTCCATGGTTTCTACCACTGGCACGCCAGAGTTGGCAATCATCTGCAACGTGCGTTTGGTGTGATGGCTTTCGGTGAGGATAAGACCATCGACTTGATAGGCGAGTAGGGAAGCGACCTTGCGTTCTTCTTCCTCTTCATCATAACCAAAGTGAGCAAGCAGTGTTTCATAGCCATTAGCTTTGGTGACCGCTTCAATCCCTTGCACAAAAGAGGCAAAAATTTGGTTCGACAAGGAAGGAAGCAAAATACCAATCGCTTTACTGGACGATTTAGAAAGCATCGCGGGGGCGCGATTTTCAATGTATCCCAAAGCCTCAACGGCGAGCGCTATCTTCTCCCGCGTGGCCGCAGCCACGGAATCCGGGCTTCTCAGATAACGCGACACAGTCATTTTTGTTACGCCAACTTGATCCGCTACATCTTGCAATGTCGCGCGCTGTTTTTTTGTCATAGGTTATTGAGTCTTTTATAAAATGTTATGAGTAACATTATGAAGAAGTGACGGAATGGGCACAACCACTGTGTGTGGTGAATAAAAGGTAATAAAAAAGCCCTGACAAAGTCAGGGCTTAAAAAAACGTCGGTGAAGATTAGTTCATGCCGTACTTTTTCAGTTTCTTACGAAGAGTGCCGCGGTTGATACCCATCATAGTTGCTGCGCGAGTTTGGTTACCGCGAGTGTATTGCATGATGGTGTCCAGAAGTGGTTGTTCAACTTCAGCTAGAACTAATTCATACAGTTCAGTCACTTCTTGGCCGTTCAGTTGAGCCAAGTAGTTTTTAAGAGACGCTTTAACAGAGTCACGCAGTGGCTTTTGCGTGATTTGGTCTTGTGAAGTTACGGTAGTAACGGTTAAAGCTTCTGAAGTCAGATTTTGTTCGAACATATTCGGTCTAGCTCTTCTCTTAATTATGATGCAACGTTATCAAAATACCCTTCGAGCGCATCGAGTTGCTGGTCAGCAGTCTCAATGGCGTTGAAGGTACGGCGAAACGCACTCGCTTGTTCATGCTCTTGCAGGTACCAACTCACGTGTTTGCGTGCAATCCGTGGGCCTAAGTACTCTCCATAAAACTGATGGAGTGCTTTTACATGACCAAGCATGATGTCTTTCACTTCCAAAATCGGAAGTTCTGGCATTGTGGTGCCGTGTTCCAAAAAATGTTGGATTTCCTGAAAAATCCATGGTCGTCCTTGGGCTGGACGGCCAATCATTAAAGCGTCTGCACCGGTATA
Organism: Vibrio mimicus; assembly: GCF_019048845.1. Lineage (NCBI taxonomy): Bacteria > Pseudomonadati > Pseudomonadota > Gammaproteobacteria > Vibrionales > Vibrionaceae > Vibrio > Vibrio mimicus. The sequence goes on along the minus strand of NZ_CP077426.1, from coordinate 3,048,261 downwards.
TTCCAGTACGTAGCGGGCCTTTTCCGGGCTATCGATATCACCGTTAGCGATAACCGGAATGCTCACAGCCGCTTTTACCGCTTTAATGCTGTCGTATTCCGCCTCACCTTTGTACATGCAGGCACGAGTGCGCCCGTGGAGGGCCAATGCCTGAATGCCGCAGTCTTCGGCTAATTGAGCAATCGAGACACAGTTTTTATTGTCTGTATCCCAGCCAGTACGGGTTTTGAGTGTCACAGGGACATTCACCGCATTGACGACCGTTTTCAGGATGTTTTCAATCACATCCGGATGGCGGAGCAGTGCAGAGCCGGCTAGCTTTTTATTTACTTTTTTGGCTGGGCAGCCCATGTTGATATCGATGATTTGCGCACCGTTTTCAACGCTGAACTGCGCGGCTTCGGCCATCAGCTGTGGAGCGCTTCCCGCAATTTGTACTGAGCGAATGCCCGATTCGCCTTCATGTACCATACGGTTTTGCGATTTGGCCGTTTTCCACAACGCAGGATTGCATGACATCATTTCACTGACCGCCATTCCTGCCCCGTAGCGTAAACACAACTCTCGAAAGGGTCTGTCGGTGACACCCGCCATCGGGGCGACGATCAGATTGTTCTTAAGTTGATGATTTCCGATTTTCAAAACGTCTTCACAGCTTCGTACCAGCAAGGGCGCGCATTTTACGCATTTTTTCGATGCCTGAAAAGACTAATATTTGAGCATTGGCAAATTGTTTTGCCAAATAGTCGATTTATCAGTCA